>NZ_JAHGVE010000012.1 GCF_018835585.1 Pelorhabdus rhamnosifermentans | reverse complement strand
AAGTGGAAGTGACGCAGATGAGCTGGCCGAAACAACCGGGGCTATGCTAAGGGAATCCACCTGTTCCACTACCGAACGCAGAAGTTAAGCCCGCATACGCCAAAAGTATTTGCGACGGCCACGGATGGCCTAGTGCCAAGCGCGCAATGGATGGCAAAGTGCTCGGTACTAGGCTTGGGAGGATAGGGAGTTGCCAGTTTAGAAAACAGCACTCACTTGTGAGTGTTGTTTTTACTAGGGCCTTCGAATTATTTTATTGGAAAAATATTGTAAGATTATTGTGTTTTGTGTACAATAGATAATGAAGTATCTGTATATGACCATTTAATTGAATATTTAGCTGAAAATACTGCGATAAAGGGGAGAATCAGATGTCTAACACGAATGCACTCGAGGCCTTTATTCAAGTAGCACCCTATTTACCTCAACTCGTTAGTGGGAAAATAGGTGTAGTTGTTAGTGATAGGACAAAATGGTTAGTTTCATATTCCATTCCAGAAATAGCTTCACAAGTAGTTGTTGGCGAAACTATTAAATCAGGTTCAGCTGTTTATAAAGCCATGCAGGCAAAACAGCGTGTTGTTGTTGAAGTAGCTAAGGAAGTGTATGGTATTCCTTATATCGCAATCAGTATGCCAATTACGGATGAACAACAACATATTATTGGTGCTGTGGCAATTCATGAATCATTGGAAAGAAAAGAAATATTAGTTCACGCATCTAATCAATTGTCGAACTCTGCTACTGGATTATTTGCTTCGATTCAATCCATCCTAGAGCAGGCTGAACAGCTATCAAATTCAAGTAGCTCATTAAAAACCCTTTCTGCTAATGCCACGCAACAGGTAAGCACGACGGATCATATTCTTACAGTTATACAAAATATTGCCAATCAAACTAACTTACTTGGACTAAATGCAGCGATTGAAGCCGCTAGAGTCGGTGAGATGGGAAGAGGATTTAGTGTTGTTGCTGAAGAAGTACGGAAATTAGCTGTAAGTAGTGCCGGCTCGGCTGGTGAAATAAATAAAATTTTGTCCAGTTTAACTCAGTCTATTCAGCAGATTAGCGGAGAAATGGAACAAGTTGATACAATTAGTACGAGCCAAGCGGCTGCGATTCAAAAGCTAACTGTTCACAGTCAAGAATTATCGGCTCTTTCCGAACAGCTTAGTTCTTTAACCGCTCATTTATATGATGAAAATAAACGCGGCTGAATTCGCATTAGTAAGACACTAACGTGCAAAATATAATTTATATGATAAAATAAACTTATATTTTATTATTTGAGGGGGAATTGAATGTATTTTAATGCACGCTCATTAACGATTGATACGTCTAAACATGCTCAGGAAGCATTGAGCCAGATTGGTTGTCAAGCACAGGGCCTTAAAATTATGGTGCCGAAAAGTATATTTAAAGTTATAAAGCTTGAAGGTCTTTTAGCAAAAGAAGCTAATTTATTAAAACAAACTTTTTTGGCTAAGGGTGGAGAAGTGGCCATTGCCAAAGGTTGCGCTGATTTAAGTATTATGAAATCGGATGTCCTCGTTTGTGCAACACTTAAGCAGTATCAAGCCGCTTTAATTCAACTGAAAAATCAACCTTGGGGACTTCCGGCTATTGCTAGTGAAATAGAAAAAGTCTTACAGGGAACAATAAATGATGTTTCGCGTTCTTATTCTTTTTCGACATGTCAATTACGGCTTCAGCCTTATCATACGTCAATTATGGGCATCTTAAATATAACACCTGATTCTTTTTCGGATGGTGGAAAGTTTAATCACCTTGAAGCAGCGTTGGCTCATATGAGGCAGCTTGTTGGAGATGGAGCGGATATTATTGATCTGGGGGCTGAATCAACTCGGCCATACGGTTCTAGTCTGGTATCTGCTGAAGAAGAAACGCAGCGGTTGCTGCCAGTATTGAAAGAAGTTGTAAAGCAGTGTCCTGTACCTATTTCAATTGATACATATAAAGCCAGTGTTGCTGAAGAGGCCCTTCAGGCAGGTGCTCATATTCTCAATGATATCTGGGGCCTTCAAGGTGACCCGCATATGGCAGAAGTTGCTGCAACGTATCATGTACCTATTGTGATTATGCATAATAGTCATTCCCATGATTATAAAGCAGATATTATGGGAGAAATTATCCGCTTTTTACATAATAGTATTGAAATAGGTCTCAAGGCTGGCATGGATTTTAGTCAATTTATTGTTGATCCTGGTATTGGCTTTGCGAAAATACCTGCACAAAATTTGGTGATTATGTCTCGATTAGACGAATTAAAAGCACTGGGGTGTCCAATTTTACTTGGTACATCACGCAAGCGTTTTATTGGGGAAGTACTCAATGTACCTGTAGAGGACCGAGTAGAAGGAACGGGTGCTACTGTTGCGGTGGGCATTATGAAAGGAGCCCAAATTGTACGGGTTCATGATGTAAAACCAATAGCACGAATTGCCAAAATGACAGATTATATGATGAGGAGAGATAATAATGCGTGATAAAATTACCTTAAGTAATATGATGTTTTATGGTTTTCATGGTGTTTACGAATATGAACGTGAGCAAGGACAAAAATTTTACTTAGATGTTGATATTTTTACGGATTTACAAAAAGCCGGTAATTCTGACTTAGTTAAGGATACGATTGATTATACAACGGTCTATGGACGGGTTAAAGAACTTGTTGAAAATCATCGGTTTAGTCTATTAGAGGCGCTCGGTGCCCATATTGGTGATTCTATTTTGCAGTTGACTAATGTTAGTGATGTAACTGTTCGCATTCGTAAACCAGCTGTGCCTATGCGAGGACAAATTGATTGTGTTGAAGTACAGATTACACGGAGTAACAAGAAGTGATTTATTTGGGTCTAGGTTCTAATATGGGAGATCGTGCTTTTTATATTAGACAAGCCCTGATTTTACTTGAATCAAAGCAAGTTCACATTGAAAAAATTTCTTCATTTTATGAAACAGCGCCAGTTGGGGTTACGGATCAACGGGATTTTTTGAATATTGTTGCGGCAGTATCGACTTCTTATGGTCCGTTAAATCTTCTTGAAATTTGTTTAGGTATTGAGCAAGCGTTGGGGCGAGTCCGGACGAGAAAATGGGGGCCACGGACAGTTGATATTGATATCTTACTTTATCATGAGGAAGCCATCCAACAAGAACGGCTTATTATTCCTCACCCGTATTTGCATGAGCGACGATTTGTACTTGCACCATTAGCTGAAATTGCTGGTGATACTCCCATCGTACAAGGATATTCGGCAACGCAATTATTAAACAAATTGGTCGATGATTCCATTGTTCGACGGCTTTCGGTTGTGGCTAAAATCATGTTTATGACAGTTCCCATTGGGGCTGGGCATATGCGGGCGGCTCAAGCTGTTGAACAGGCAGTGAATGAACTTGCTAAGAAAGAAAATAGTTGTATTACAACTGTTCAGTATAATTTGTTTGACTTTTTGCCACAAAAGCTTACGAATAAGGTACTATCTATCTATTTGGCCATGTTATCATGGTGCCCCAGTGTTTATGGTGGTTTGTATGAGTGGGGAAATGAAAGTGCTTTGGCGCTATTGGGTCGTAATTTATTTAACCGTTTTATAGCTTGGAGAATGCGCCGCGCCGTTCTTGATTTTCGACCTGATATGATTGTTTGTAGTCATGCAAGTGCTGCGGGAGTTGCCTCCCAGTTGATTCGCAAAAAAGTATATCAAGTTCCAATTGTGGCAGTTGTCACTGATTTTGTTGTACATCGTTTCTGGATTTATTCGGAAGTAACACATTATTTTGTTGCACTTGAGAAATTAAAGCAGTATCTTGTTGATCATGCTATTCAAACAGAGCAGATTAGTGTTACAGGGATTCCAATTGATTTAAGTTTTGAAAATCCGATGGATCGCAATATTTTACAACAAAAAATTAAGCTGAATCCAGCAGTGTTTACCGTCCTTATTATGGGAGGGGGGCAGGGCGCTTTTCCGCTTGTAAAGCTGGTTCAGCTTATTGACAGCCTGGATTTTCCCGTGCAAATCATTGTTGTTGCGGGAAACAATACGGCAGCTTTTGAACAATTAAATCAGTTAAAGCTGAAGGTTCAGCATCAATTGACTGTATATGGTTTTGTGAATATAGTTCATGAATTAATGGCTGTTGCTGATCTATTGATTACGAAACCAGGTGGTCTGACAACGGCGGAAGCACTTGCTGCGCAATTGCCTTTATTGATTTATCATCCCATTCCGGGACAGGAGCAAGCAAATACACAGCATTTACTTGATGAGGGCGCAGCAATGCTAGCCGAAAATTTAACAGAGTTAAAACAATGTTTAGTTCGTTTTGAAAAACATTTTAGTAGGCCGAAAAAGGTACAACAGCAAAAGGGTGGGCAAAATCATGCTGCCAGACAAATTGCTACGAAAATTTTGCAGTTATTAAATAAATTTTCGAAATAACTTGACCTTTTTTGAAAAACGCGGTTATAATAATGGCTAAGTTGCATAATCATGGTAATTTGTCAGCAACTTCTTATATCTTATTTCATTTTGAATAGGTTGAATGATATAGGAGGAAAAGAAATGGATAATTATTATGTTGCAGCTTTACAAAGTGTTTCAGGCATTGGCAGTGCTAAAATAGCGGCAATGATTGATTATTTTGGTAGCGCCCAACAGGCCTGGCAGGCCCAGAAGGGCGATTTATTTTTATGTAAAATTTTAGATGGTGTTACATGTAATAATCTTGTTGTTTGGCGGGAACAGCTAAACGTAGAGAAATTACGGGCTGATTGGGATCATAAGAAAATTCATTTGTGTAGTAAACGGGATCAAGCATATCCTGCTTTATTGAAAAATATTTATGAGGCCCCTTTTTTACTCTATTATCGAGGTTCTTTGCCAACACATAACTCTTTAATGGCATTAGTGGGTGCCCGTCGTGCTAGTGCCTATGGTAAAAATGTTGCACACATGCTTGCAGCGCAATTAGCTGAAGTTGGGTATTGGGTAGTAAGTGGTGCTGCAAGAGGTATTGATACAGCTTCTCATGTTGGGGCACTCACGCGTGGCGCAACAATTGCTGTTTTAGGTTGTGGTGTGGATATTTGCTATCCACGTGAAAATGAAAAATTATTGCGGCAAATTAGCGAGCAAGGTGCTGTCGTATCAGAGTATATGCCTGGCACGCAACCGCATCCAGGTTTTTTTCCCGCTCGTAATCGCATTATTAGTGGCATGTCGCGAGGTGTTGTTGTGATTGAAGCTGCTGAACGAAGCGGAGCGCTCATTACAGCGGATCGTGCGCTGGAAGAAGGACGGGATGTCTATGCAGTTCCGGGTAGTATTTTTTCTAAAACCAGCTTTGGTACGCATCGATTGATTCAACAGGGGGCAAAACTTGTTCAAGGGCTCAAGGATATTTTACAGGAATATGAACTCGTCCCCAGTCATAGGGAGAAACAGGAACAACTTGATGCAGATGAACAGCAAATTTATCAGCTTTTAAGTTATGAGACACCTGTTATGTTGGAGGAATTGGCAATAAAAACAAGCTTAACTTTATCATCGATTACATATATCATATTGCAGTTAGAACTGCGAGGATTAGTGGTACAGCATGGCAGTCAAAGTTATGTTCGTACCGCTAAGGAGGGTATTGAGTGAAAGTACTGGTTGTAGTTGAATCACCAGCTAAAGCAAAAACGATTGAGAAATTTTTAGGCAGAAATTATACTGTACGCGCTTCGATGGGGCATCTGCGGGATTTACCCAAAAGCCAATTTGGCGTTGATATTGAACAAAACTTTGCGCCTAAGTATATTAACATTCGCGGCAAGGGTGATTTGATTAAAGCATTAAAAGAAGCTGCCAAAAATGCCGATAAAGTTTATCTCGCTACTGACCCTGATCGCGAAGGAGAGGCTATTGCCTGGCATTTGGCCTATTTATTAAACATTCCCGTTGAAAGTGCTTGTCGGATTGAATTTCACGAAATTACGAAAACTGCTATTCAAACAGCAATTAAACATCCGCGACCAATTAATTTTCCCCAAGTCGATGCGCAGCAAACACGTCGTATTCTTGATCGCATCGTGGGTTATAAATTGAGTCCCTTATTGTGGCGTAAAATTCGTAAAGGCTTAAGCGCGGGCCGTGTACAATCGGTAGCAGTCCGCATTATTTGTGACAGAGAAAAAGAAATTCTTGATTTTGTGACAGAAGAATATTGGACGATTGCAGCGAAGCTTCGTGATCATCCAAAAGGAAGTTTGTTTGAGGCAGCTCTTAACATGATTGACGGGAAAAAACCAGCCATTTCTGATGAAGTGCAGGCGAAGAAACTGACAGACGACCTTAGAAATTTATCCTACGTAGTTAAGGATGTAAAAAAGAAAGAGAGACGCCGTAATCCTGCGCCGCCTTTTACAACAAGCAGCTTACAACAAGAAGCTGCCAAAAAGCTTGGTTTTACTTCACGTAAGACCATGATGGTTGCACAACAGCTTTATGAAGGCCTTGAAATTGGCTCAGCTGGTCATGTCGGTCTCATTACCTACATGCGTACTGATTCTACGCGTATTGCTGATTCAGCACAGCAGGAAGCACGTGATTTTGTTTTAGAGCATTATGATGAAACCTATCTTCCGGCGAAAGCTCCTGTGTATGCCATGAAAAAAAGTGCCCAAGACGCCCATGAAGCGGTTCGTCCCACAGGCATTATACATACACCAGAGGCGGTGGAAAAATATTTATCACGTGATCAGTTGAAGCTGTATAAATTAATTTGGGCACGTTTTGTTGCCAGTCAAATGGTTGCGGCTGTGTATGATACCTTAACCGTTGATATTACAGCTGGTAAATTTGGCTTACGAGCGACAGGATCGCAGTTAAAGTTTGCTGGTTATTTGGCTGTATATACAGAAAGCAAAGAAGACGGTAAGGAAAAAGATAGCGATAAAGATGTTATTTTGCCTGAGCTTACAATTGGACAGAATCTGTCACTAGATAAGATTTTGCCGAAACAGCATTTTACTGAACCACCTCCGCGTTATACTGAGGCTTCGCTGGTCAAAATGCTTGAAGAGAAGGGGATTGGCAGGCCAAGTACTTACGCACCTATTATTGAAACCATTTTGGCACGCGGTTATGTTGAGCGCGTTGAAAAAAAATTTCAGCCCACTGAATTAGGTTTTGTTGTTCTTGATTTGCTTAAAGAGTATTTTGATTCCATCATTGACATTCCATTTACGGCGAGTTTAGAAGATCAATTGGATAGTATTGCTGAAGGAGAGGCTGCTAAAAATGATGTTTTGAGTGAATTTTATCAGCCCTTTGCTGGGAAATTAGCTTATGCAGATGAACAAATTGGGCATGTAGAGCTTCCTGTTGAGGTATCAGATATACCCTGCGAAAAATGTGGCCGTATGATGGTTGTAAAACAGGGGCGCTATGGTAAATTTCTTGCTTGCCCGGGCTTCCCTGAATGCCGGAATACGAAAGCTATTGTTAAGGAGACCGGTGTGGAGTGTCCTTTATGTGGTGGTAAAATCGTTGAACGCAAGACAAAACGGGGTAAAGTATTTTATGGCTGTCAGAACTATCCAACCTGCGATTTTATGACGTGGGATCAGCCGCTGAATGAAAAGTGTCCAACTTGCGGTGCCCTTATGGTGCGCCACCAGTTTAAAAAAGGTTTTGTTGTACAGTGTTCGAGTGATACTTGTCCAACTCGCCAACATGAAAAAAAGTCGGATGCAAAAGAAGCGGCGACAGATAAGAAGAAGGATAGCAAGAAGACAGCAAAGGCCGAGACGAAACCGAAGTCAATCAAAAAAACAGCAAAAAAGAAAGCAGCAGCGAAAAAACGTGTGACAAAAGAAACAGCAGTAAAAATTGCTGAAGAGTCTGTTCGTGATGTGGAGCGAGGTGAACAAGGTGACTAAGGTAACCATTATTGGAGCTGGACTTGCAGGAAGCGAAGCTGCCTGGCAGATTGCTGAGCAAGGTATAGATGTTGAATTAATTGAAATGCGTCCTCAGTCGATGGGTCCTGCCCATCACACAGGATTATTTGCCGAACTCGTGTGTAGTAACTCCTTAAGGGGGGCGGGGCTGGAAAATGCCGTGGGATTGCTCAAAGAAGAAATGCGACGCAAAAATTCACTTATTATAAAAGCGGCGGATGCCACACAAGTCCCCGCTGGCGGCGCATTGGCTGTTGACAGGGAATCTTTTAGTCAAATGATTACCGATACGCTGGCTCATCATCCCCATGTGACTGTTACACATCGCGAAGTCACGACGTTGCCTGATGCGCGTCCCTTAATTGTTGCTTCAGGTCCTTTGACTTCACCCGCTCTGGGTGAGTCATTGAAACAGCTGACTAGTGAAGAGTATTTTTATTTTTATGATGCAGCAGCGCCTATTGTAACAGGGGATTCGTTAAATGTTGATATTATTTTTCGCGCCTCCCGCTACGGCAAGGGTGATGATGACTATTTGAACTGCCCCATGAATAAAGATGAATATGAGTCTTTTTGGCAGGCTCTGACGAATGCCGAAACAGCCCAAGTAAAACAGTTTGAAAAAGCTATTTTTTTTGAGGGATGTATGCCTGTTGAAGTAATGGCTGGCCGAGGCATTGATACTCTACGGTTTGGTCCCATGAAACCAGTGGGTCTTGTCGATCCGCGTACAGGTGAGCAGCCTCATGCCGTGATTCAGTTGCGGCAAGATAATAAAGAAGCAACGTTATTTAATATTGTTGGCTTTCAAACACATTTGAAATGGCCGGAGCAGAAACGAGTTTTCTCGATGATTCCGGGGTTAGAGCAAGCGGAGTTTGTGCGGTATGGTGTAATGCATCGGAATACATTTATTAATTCTCCTAAACTGCTTAAGCCAACCATGCAGATGCGTGGTCAGGAGGGATTGTTTTTTGCAGGACAGATGACAGGTGTAGAAGGTTATGTGGAATCAGCGGCAAGTGGACTTATTGCAGGCATCAATGCTGTACGACTGGTGCGCGGTCAAAAGCTCCTAGTGTTTCCCCAGGAAACAGCGCATGGTGCCTTAAGTCATTATATTACAACATCAGAAGCCAAACATTTTCAGCCTATGAATGTAAACTTTGGCCTTTTTCCGACATTGGGGCAACGGATCAGAGATAAAAAAACGAAAAATCAACTGATTGCCAAACGGGCCCTAGAAGCGCTTCAAGCGAATTGTTAAATTTGTGTAGAAAAGTATGACAATATATTGCGCTATTTTTACAATTGTGCTAGTATATATTGAAAGAACTTCGCTTTCATGCATTCGACAAAAGATGATATTTTTTGTTAGAAGCGAGCAAGGCCATCTGGACTTGCTTTTCTGATGTTAAGCTTGGGTTTATTTTGAGGGAGGTGTGCCTATGTTTCATGCAACAACGATTGTTGCTGTTCGCCATAATGGCAAGATTGCTATTGCGGGAGACGGTCAAGTTACTTTTGGTGGAAATACGATCATGAAACATCATGCAAAAAAAGTACGCCGTCTTTATCATGGTAAGGTCGTGGCTGGTTTTGCCGGTTCTGTTGCTGATGCCTTTACTTTGTTTACAAAGTTTGAAATAAAACTGGAAGAATTTAATGGCAATATGATGCGTGCCGCTGTGGAGCTTGCGAAGGATTGGCGAACAGATCGTATTTTACGTAAGCTTGAAGCATTGCTTATTGTGGCTGATACTGAACACATGCTGATTATTTCGGGCAATGGTGAAGTGATTGAGCCTGATGATGGTGTTACAGCCATTGGTTCTGGTGGTCCTTATGCTTTGGCTGCAGCGCGTGCACTTGTTAGTAATACGGATCTTATGGCATCCGATATTGCTCAAAAGGCGATTGCCATAGCTGCAGATATTTGCATCTATACAAATCACCAGATTACCATAGAGGAGTTATAAAGTTAGGGAGGGATGGCATTGACAGAACTGACGCCCAAACAGATTGTCGCTGAGCTTGATAAATATATCGTTGGGCAACGAGCTGCGAAAAGGTCAGTGGCAATTGCGCTCCGAAATCGCTGGCGGAGCCAGCAGTTACCAGAAGAATTAAAAGATGAAATTATTCCGAAAAACATCTTAATGATTGGTCCGACTGGTGTGGGTAAAACTGAGATTGCCAGAAGACTGGCCCGCTTAGTTAAAGCGCCTTTTATCAAGGTTGAAGCGACCAAATTTACTGAAGTTGGTTATGTCGGTCGTGATGTGGAATCAATGGTTCGCGATCTTGTGGAAACAGCGATTCGTATGGTAAAGCAAGCTAAAATAGCGGAAGTCAATGATAAAGCGCTCATTTTAGCCAATGAACGTATTCTTGATATTTTTTGTCCATCTAATAAAAAGGAGACAACAAAAAATCCTTTTGAAATGCTTTTTTCTTCCAATGTGCAGCAGCCTAAAGAGCCTGAGGTAGAGTCCATTCCCCCTATAGAGGATCAGCGCCGAATATGGCGTGAACGTTTGGCTAAAGGTGACCTTGAAGAGGAATTAGTCGAAATTACTGTTGAAGATTCCGGGCAACCTGTTATGGGTATGTTTGCTGGCACAGGTATTGAAGAGATGGGCATGAATATTCAAGATATGCTAGGAAATTTAATGCCGAAAAAGCAAAAAAAACGGAAAGTCACTGTAGCCAATGCCCGCAAAGTTTTTGTACAGGAAGAAGCACAAAAGCTGATTGATATGGATGAAGTGATTGCCGATGCTTTGGCTATAGCTGAGAACTCTGGAATTATTTTTTTGGATGAGATTGATAAGATTGCCGGTCGTAATCATTCTTCTGGTCCAGACGTATCGCGTGAAGGTGTACAACGGGATATTCTCCCAATTGTAGAAGGTTCGACTGTTGTGACGAAATATGGTGCAGTGAAAACCGATCATATGTTGTTTATTGCCGCAGGTGCCTTTCATACTTCTAAGCCTTCAGAATTAATTCCAGAACTACAAGGAAGATTTCCCATTCGTGTCGAATTAACTAATTTGAATAAAGAGGATTTTGTCCAGATTCTAACGGAACCTGCAAATGCTCTTATCAAGCAATATCAGAGTTTGCTTAAGGCCGAAGGGATTACTATAGAATTTGCTGACGAAGCCATTGATGAATTAGCTGAATTTGCTTGTCAAGTTAATGGTCAGACAGAAAATATTGGTGCCCGTCGTCTTCATACGATTATGGAAAAGTTGTTAGAAGATCTGTCCTTTGAAGCACCTGAGTTGGCTGTTCAGGTTGTTAAGATTGATCGCACGTATGTTCAGTCCAAATTGACTCATATTGTTGAAAATCAAGATTTAACACAGTTTATTTTATAAATAAACAAAAGCTTATTCATGAACATTAATATTGAAAGGTAGGAATTAAAAATGTTAACACTATTAGAACGAACTCGCAAAATTAATAAGTTACTGCAGAAGTCAGAGAAGGTTGCTTACAAAGAGATGTCAAATGTCTTGTCAACCGTTATGAGTTGTAATGTGTACATTGTTAGTAAAGAAGGTAATGTTTTAGGCTACGCGTTACTGGATAATTTTGAATGTGAAATCATGAAGGATCGAGTATTAAATTTGGGTGTCTTCCCTGAACGCTATGTGGAGTGGTTGCAACGAATCGCTGAAACATCGCCCAATATTCGTTTGGAAAGTGGTTTGTGTGCATTTGCGGATGAAACTGAATGCTTTTTCCATGGAAAAGTAACGACGATTGTTCCTATTCATGGTGGTGGAGATCGTTTGGGTACGTTAATTGTTGCTAAATTTGATCAAGATTTTACTGATGAAGACTTGATCCTTTCCGAGTATGGCGGAACCGTTGTGGGCATGGAAATTTTGCGTGACTTAAGTGAAAAAAATGAAGAGGAAGCGCGTAAAAAAGCAACCGTTCAAGTAGCCATTGGTACATTGTCTTATTCAGAGCTTGAAGCGATATTGCATATTTTAGGGGAGCTTCAGGGTAATGAAGGTTTGCTTGTAGCAAGTAAAATTGCTGATCGTGTTGGTATTACTCGTTCCCTCATTGTCAATGCCTTAAGGAAGTTTGAGAGCGCTGGCGTGATTGAGTCAAAGTCGCTTGGTATGAAGGGGACGTATATTAAGGTATTAAATGATCGTTTGCTTGATGAGCTTAAAAAACTTAGAAAGTAATCTTTATTAAAATTGTTAAGACAATAAACGTTAGTTAAAAAAACAGCTAATATTAACATAAAACAAGGTGAAACCATTCAACTTGAGCGGTGGTTACCTTGTTTTTTTGTCGCTTTTTGTCAACTTTAAAGTCTTATATCTAATCAAAAAGTCCCTACTTTGCCAATTTACAATAAGTTTATAAAATTTAAAAGGAATTTGCAAAATTTATGTAGAATTCTAGGACAAAGTAAAGGATAACATAAAAATTATGTTCAATAGGAGGGGTACTGTGCTAGATTCCATTTTGTCTTCGGCACCTGCTAATATTTTAGAAAAAGCACTATCATCTTCTGCGTTACGACAACAAGTAATTAGTAATAATATAGCCAATGTCAATACGCCTGGTTTTAAAAGAAGCACAGTCTCTTTTGAGGACAAACTTCAGCAGGCAATGAATCAGACTCAATTGCCTCTCGTTCGGACTCATCAAAATCACTTGGCTGCGGAAAAATTTGAGGGTAGTATGGAGCCTTCTGTTGTCGTGGATAATACAACTTCCATGCGTGTAGATGGAAACAATGTAGACATTGATAAGGAAATGGCAAGTTTAGCGAAAAATAGTATTTATTATTCAGCGGTGGCACAACAAATGAATAAATATTACGGAATATTGAAATCAGCAATTAGAGAAGGGAAGTAAAAGCATGGCGATGTTTGGTGCAATTGATTCGGCAGCTTCGGGACTTACGGCTGAAAGGCTTCGAATGGATGTTATTTCTAACAATATTGCAAATGCAAATACAACAAGAACAGTGGAAGGCGGTCCCTATCGGCGTGAATTGGTTGTTTTTGAGCCACGTTCTGCTGAAAACAGTTTTGCTAATGTTTTGTCTAGCCAAATGGGGCAAGGACAAGAACAGGGAGTACGTGTGACAGGTATTACGAAAGACACTTCTCCTTTGCGTAGAGTTTATGATCCTAGCCATCCAGATGCCGATGCCACTGGTTATGTGGCAATGCCGAACGTGAACGTAGTAACTGAAATGGTTGATATGATTACAGCCAGCCGTTCTTATGAAGCCAATGTGACTGTCATTAATTCGGCAAAGGCTATGGCAGCAAAGGCTTTAGATATTGGCAAATAGGAGGAAGAATAAATGTCAGTTGATGTAATTAGCTCGGCAGCAGTTAAGCCAGTAGCTGCTCAATCTATGAAGGCACCTTCTTCGAGTAAGTCTGAGACAGGTGTTACATTTGGACAACTTCTGTCAAATGCTTTGGGTGATGTGAATAAGTTACAACTTGATGCCAATCAGGCTTCAGTTAATCTTGCTACAGGAAAAGTTCAGGATATTTCGGAAGCCGTAATTGCTACTGAAAAAGCTTCTATGGCATTACAGTTAACAATGCAGGTTCGCAATAAAGTGATTGATGCTTATCAAGAAATTATGCGGATGCAAGTTTAATATTTTCTCGGAGTGGAAAGGTTGGAGACGATGGCTGAATTGAAGGAACAGTCTCTGCGCTTGTGGCACAGTATCGGTAAGAAAGAAAAGTACATTATTATTGGATCTGCGGTGCTCGTTTTTGCTATCATTTTAACATGGAGCTTTTGGTGGGGCAGCAGGCCGGATAATGTACCTTTGTTTACTGGTCTCGATGTGAAGGATGCAGGCGAGGTGGCGGCAAAGTTAAAAGAAGCAAAGATTCCTTATGAGATTGGCAATAATGGAACATCTATTATGGTTTCCTCGAAGGATGTTTATAAGATCCGTCTTGACTTGGCTGCGCAAGGTTTGCCACGTGGGAATAAGGGATTTGAAATTTTTGACCAAAATAAATTTGGTACAACAGAATTTCAAAATAAAATCTACTATTTGCAGGCAATTCAAGGTGAATTAACAAAAACAATTGAACAGATGGCTGAAGTTGAAAAAGCACGTGTACATATTGTGTTACCAGAAGATAGTTTGTACAAGAAAAATGAGAAGCCGGCAACAGCATCAATTATGCTGAAATTAAGGCCGTCGGCGCAATTAAATCCTGGTCAAGTAAAAGGAATTGTCAATTTAGTTTCACACAGTATTCAGGGCTTAAAACCGGAAAATATTACGATTTTAGACGATAACGCTCATGTGTTAAATGATCCTTCAGATGATGGAAATTCTAATGGAATTTCTTTATCTCAGTTGGATATGACAAAAAAAGTTCAAGATGATTTACAAAAAAATCTGCAGTCGATGTTAGAACAAGTTCTTGGTGCAGGAAAAGTGGCGTCAAGGGTGAATGTAGAACTGAACTTCGATCAGCGTACAGTCGATAAAAATACGTTTGAACCTGTTGTGGATGATAAAGGCATTGTTCGCAGCTCTCAAGATACCAACGAGACCTATAGTGGAACATCGGGCCAGCCGGGTGGAATTCCTGGTACGGCAAGTAATGTTCCCGGCTATGTAGCGACTAACAATAATAATAGTCAATCAAATTATGCGAAAAAAGAAGCCGTTCGTAACTATGAAATTAATGAGACAAAGGAAAAAACCGTGGCAGCGCCTGGTTCCATTAAGCGACTGACTGTCGCTGTGCTTGTTGATGGAACTGTCACGAATGTTCAGCAAGATAGTATTATGCGAATTGTTGCCTCGGCAACTGGATTGAATCCGCAGCGTGGTGATGTCATTTCTGTTGAAAATGTTCCCTTTAATACGGAACTATCCGATAAAAAAAGGCAAGAAGAAGCCGATCTTGCCGCGCAACAACGTAATATGTGGATATTAGGGGCTGCGATAGTATTAGCAGTTGGCGCGGGAATATTCTTCTGGTTACGGGCAAGGGCGCGTCGTCGTCAAGCTGAACAAGAATTAGAAGCACTTGAAATGGAATCAACAGCTACTTTAGCTGGAGATGAACCGGAGGAACGAGAGCTTACAAAAGAAGAAATGACTCGCCAGAAAGAACGCGAAGCCATAGAAAAATTTGCAAAATCTCAGCCGGAAGATGTTGCTCAGCTTTTAAAAACTTGGCTAATTGATGAATAACGACTGCGCTGTAACGGAGGTAGATAAATGTATCAGTCAAATGAGTTGACAGGGAAGCAGAAGGCAGCCATTCTCTTAATTTCGTTAGGACCAGATCTTTCAGCTCAAATTTTCAAACATCTTCGCGAAGATGAAATTGAAAAGTTGACCTTGGAAATTGCCAATCAACGCAAAATTTCGCCTGAAATGAAAGAATTAGTTATTAGCGAATTTCATGAAATGTGTTTGGCGAAGGAATATTTGGCTGCTGGGGGCTTGGATTATGCTAAGGAAATTTTAGAAAAAGCACTTGGTTCAGAAAAAGCGGTAACAATTATTAATCGGTTGACATCAAGTTTGCAGATTCGTCCCTTCGATTTTGCACGTAAAACAGATCCTTCACAGTTATTGAATTTTATTCAAAATGAGCATCCTCAGACAATTGCTTTAATTATGGCCTATTTACAACCGGAGCAATCGGCAGCGATTATTTCGGCTTTGCCGGCCGATCGTCAGGTTGATGTTGCTAAAAGAATTGCTGTCATGGATCGTACTTCGCCTGATGTTATTAAGGATGTTGAAAGAATTTTAGAAAGAAAACTGTCTTCGCTTGTAACACAGGACTTTACTGCTGCTGGTGGAGTTGATTCAATTGTGGAAGTCTTAAATCGTGTAGACCGTACAACTGAGCGGACGATTATTGAAAATCTTGAAATACAAAATCCGGAACTTGCCGAGGAAATCAAAAAACGTATGTTTGTCTTCGAAGATATTGTGTTGCTTGATGATCGCTCGTTGCAACTTGTATTGCGTGAAATTGAGTCGAAAGACCTTGGTTTGGCTCTGAAGGCATCTTCAACTGAAGTAGCAGATAAAGTTTATAAGAATATGTCGAAAAGAGCTTCGGAAATGCTGCGTGATGAGATCGAATATATGGGGCCTGTACGCATCCGTGATGTTGAAGAAGCACAACAAAAAGTGGTTAATGTCATTAGGCGTCTCGAAGATTCGGGTGAAATTATTGTTTCACGTGGTAAAGGAGACGAAGTCATTGTATAGAGTTCTTAAATCTACTTCGCTACGTAATACGCCTGTTGTTATTGCAACAGTTCCACCTGTTATTCATTATGAAACAGACTCATCACCTTCTGTAGAAGCGATTCAGCAGGCAGAGCTTGAATGTCAATTGAAAAAAGCGCAAGCAGAATGTGATGCAATTCTTGCTGATGCTCATCATAAGGCAGAAGAAATTCTTGCTCAGACAGCAGTAGAAAGTCAAAATTTAAAATCTGAGGCAATGGAAAAGGGACGTCAAGAAGGGTATGACGCGGGATTTGCGTCAGGCTTAGAAGCAGGTAAGGAGCAGGTTCGTCAGGATATGAGTGATGAACTCAGTCGTTCGGCGCAGCAGGCATCTCAGCTTTTGGCACACGCTCAGCAAGACGGTCATGACATGATTTTAAATGCAAAGCAACAAATTTTAGAGCTTGCTGTCGAAGTGGCACGTAAAATTTTAGCGAATGAAATTGAAGAAAATTCGGCGGTTGTGTTATCCATGGTTCGTGCGGCTTTAGAAAAAGTTCGTGATCAACAAGAAGTGAATGTTCGTGTTCATTCGGTCGATTATGAATTCATTATGAAATCTCGTCATGACTTACAAGCACTGATTGGTCGGGAACAGCCTATTTTAGTACAAGCAGATAATTCAGTTCCGCAAGGCAATTGTTTGATTGACACTACAAGCGGTACAGTAGATGCGCGTATTGATACGCAATTGGATTCGATACGTAAAGCATTACAAGAAGTGTCGGCATGACAAGTTTTGTAGTAAGTCCTTATCTAAAAGCAGTACAAGATGTACAGGCTATGAAACTGACTGGGCGAATAACGCAAATTATTGGTTTAGTTATTGAAGCGCAGGGACCTGCTGTTAATTTAGGTGAACTTTGCTATATTACATCGCGTGATCAATCTGTTTCAATACCAGCTGAAGTTGTTGGTTTTCGTGAAAAGCGTGTGCTTCTTATGCCAATTGGTGAAATGCAGGGGATTGGACCTGGTTGTGAGGTAATTGCAGCCAATCGTATGTTGACTATTGGTGTTGGATCAAGTTTACTTGGCCGAATTGTTGATGGTCTTGGTCGGCCGATTGACAATAAGGGGGCACTCAATTGTCATACTTTTTATCCCATACAGGCGACGCCCCCTTCTCCTCTTACACGTGAGCGCATTAGTGAAAAAATGGCTGTGGGAGTGCGTGCTATTGACTCGCTCTTAACACTTGGCCGCGGGCAAAGGGTTGGCATTATGGCGGGCAGTGGCGTTGGAAAAAGTACCCTGTTAGGTATGATTGCCCGTAACACGGAAGCAGATATTAATGTCATTGCTTTAATCGGAGAACGTGGACGTGAGGTGCGGGAATTTATTGAACGCGATTTAGGAGAAGAAGGTTTGCGTCGTTCTGTAGTTGTTGTGGCTACTTCTGATCAACCGGCCTTGGTGCGTGTGAAGGGAGCCATGACAGCGACGACCATTGCTGAATATTTTCGTGACCAAGGCAAGCATGTCATGCTCATGATGGATTCTGTCACGCGTTTTGCCATGGGGCAAAGGGAAGTAGGCTTAACCATTGGCGAGCCACCCGCAACCCGTGGTTATACACCTTCGGTATTTGCTATGCTTCCTAAGCTTTTAGAACGTTCAGGGACAGGGACTACAGGATCTATTACAGGAATTTATACCGTTCTTGTCGATGGTGATGATATGAATGAGCCAATTGCTGACTCTGTACGTAGTATCCTTGATGGTCATATCGTTTTATCGCGCAATATAGCGGCGAAAAACCATTATCCAGCCATTGATATACTTGCAAGTGTCAGTCGTGTTATGTTGGAAATTGTTGACTCCGATCACTTGAAAGCAGCCCAAAAAGTACGTTCCATTTTAGCTACTTACAAAGAAGCCGAAGATTTGATTAATATTGGGGCTTATGTGAAGGGAAGCAATGATGAAATTGATTTAGCTATTCAATATATTAGTGCTGTAAGAAAGTTTTTACAACAAGATGTTTATGAACAAACTTCCATAGCAGAAACAATTGCTTTATTAAAAGAAGTGGTTTCATAGGAAATAAGGTGATAGAGAGTGAAGCGCTTTCAGTTTAATCTCGAAGCTTTAGTGAATGTTCGCCACATGCATGAAGAACAAGCGCAAATGCATTTTTCTCGGTCCATACAATTGCTTAATGCTGCGAAAAGTCAGCTCGAAGCATTGTTGAATTTAACTGAAATAACGCGTAAGGAATGGCAACAAGTGCTTGGCGAAAAGAAAACGATTGATGATTTTACTCTCTATTCTTCTTATATAAAAAAGCTTACCATGCAGAGTGAACAGCAACAACTTGAGGTAATAAAAGCGGAAAAGTTTCATCAAGAATGCCTGATTGCTTATCAGGAAGCACGCAAGAAACGGAAAATAGTCGAACGTTTGAAAGAAAAAAAACGCCAACAATATTTTCATGATGTATTAGCAGAAGAACAGAAATTTCTTGATGAAATTGCCACACAACGATATCATCGCAAGATGTAAATTAGGAGATGACAGGTGTGAATGAGGTTGGTAGTCTAAATCGCGTTTTTAGTCGGATAGAGGCAATTGAAAATCGCTTTGGTCAGACACCCAATGCTGCTTCGTTAGCACTACAGACACAAAGAAAAGGCGATTTCTCCTCCATTCTTTCAGCAGTGCAACCGCAACATACGTCAGGTCCTACAGCGAGCAATTCTAGCAGTACCAGTTCAAGTGATATTATCAAAATGATTCAGTTGGCTGCAAAAAAAAATGGTGTAGATCCGAAACTTGCTCAGGCTATTGCGCGAGCAGAATCAGATTACTCACCAAGTGCAGTGTCTTCAGCTGGTGCGGTGGGAGTTATGCAGCTTATGCCTGAAACAGCAGCAAGTTTAGGTGTCCGTGATATTCAGGATCCCCGCCAAAATATTGATGGGGGCGTGCAATATTTAAAGCAAATGCTTACTACGTTTAACGGAGATGTTTCCATGGCTGTAGCCGCTTATAATGCGGGGCCTCAGGCAGTTAAAAATTATAACGGTGTGCCGCCTTATTCGGAAACACAAGCTTACGTGCAAAAAGTTTTATCTTATTATAGAAATTCATGATGACTCTATTATAAGATTAGAAATATTTGATTCTTGACGTCGCAGGGAAAGTGGGCAGTTTAGATGGCAGAAAAAAATACCAAGGCCACTCCAAAAAGAATAACGAACCAGAAGCCAATACCAGCTAGTGTGGAACAAACAGCACTACCGAAAAAAAGAGGGAAATTTTTTAAAATCATATTCATTTTGGTTATTTTGATTATTTTACTTGGGCTAGGTTTTGCTGTTGGCATCTATCTTAAGCTGATTGATGTCCAAAAATCCGCCGAAGATATGAATTTACAAGATAAGCCCTTCATCGGAAAGTTTTTTCAAAAGCCTAAGACCAATTTTGATCCCGTCGACTTAAATCCTGCACAAAGTGTTACACCTTCACCAGGAAATAGCTTAACCACACAGCAAGGTTCTATGCCAGGAACTTTACAAAGTGCAACGCCAGGGACTGTGCCTGGTCAGCTAGGGGCAGGACAACAAGGTGGAGTCATGCCTGATGGTTCAGTAGGGACTACGAATCCTACTGATTTGGCCAAGCTAGCAAAGCAAAAGCAGGCGCAGGAAACAAAGAAAATTTCTAAATTGGCTAGACTTTATGGAAATATGAAACCAGCGGAAGCTGTTCCTATTTTAACGCAGTTAGATGATGCTACTGTTGTGGCTGTTCTAAACAAGATGGAAGAAGATCAGGCGGCGCAAATTTTGGCTCAGTTTGATCCCGCAAAAGCTGCACAAATTAGTCAGGCTATGCTTGCAGCTGCGGTGATTCAATAAATAGATAAACAGAAAGGAGGTGAGAAAATGCCAACGATGATATTGAGCAATATGATGTTGTCTACTCCAAAAACGCTGTCTAATTCTGCTACTAACCAAGTAAGGACAGATAGTCAACAATCGAAAAGCAAAGGTTTTGCCAGTATATTGTCAGATTCAGTAAAAAATACTCAAAGTAATAATTCTTCGGTTAATCCGAATGATTCAACTGATGCGGATAGTAAGAATTCATCAAGTACTGTTGCAGCTAAAAAAGATGATTCACCTGCTAATTCTGATAATACCGATGCAAAAGATGTAAAAGATGTAAAAGATGTAAAAGATGTAAAAGATGTAAAAGATGTAAAAGATGTAAAAAATGCAAAAGATGCAAAAGATGCAAAAGATGCAAAAGATGCAAAAGATACGGCAAATACTGCGATTGTGGATCCGAATATCCTCCTTACAATGTTATTACAAATGAATAATAGTGTACCGACTCAGGTAACTGGACAAACAGGAGTATCTGTTGGGCAACAAGGCGAACAAACCACAAGTAATAAGAATGCAAAGGTTGCTTTGATGCAGCTACTGTCGCAAATTAAAGATTCAACTACCCTGACAAATGATCTTGTGTCCTCACTCAATTCGTTAGGAAAGGGTACGATTACTAGCGAGCAGCTTACTCAAGCAATTGCTGCGCTTACAGAAAAATTGCAAGCAGAGACAACGGGAGTAGCTACCACATCCAAAGTTGAAGGTTCTCAATCATCCGTGCCAGCTGTGCAAGAAAATTCAGTTTCTCCTATGACTACTACTACGACTGCTACTACTACTGCACAAGAGTTATCACAGAATCCGAATGCCTTGTTTACGGCTCTCAAAGGGGCTTTACCTGGCAAATTTGTGATTGATCATCAGGGCGGCTTGCGCAGTACTCAAAATGGAGTAAAAACTGACGGTAATGTGAAAGATTCGGCATCTGGGATCTCGGATGTAGATGAGGGGCTTGCTGATAGTCATTTGTTTACAACGGTTTCAACGCAGCAAAAAGGTGATGAACTCCAATTTGGAGCGAATGGTTTGTCACAGTCATCTCATCAAGGTCAGTCGACTACTTTGTTAGATACAACAGGTGGGAATTTTGCTCAAGCTTTAAGTATGGAACAAACCCGTTCAGGTGCTCAGGGTGTTACAGAGACTGCTTCACAAACTACGGGTGTTAAGGATACCTATCAAGTAGTGCAGCAAATCGTGGATCAAGCGAAACTAGTCACACGTGCTCAAAATACGGAAATGGTTATTCAACTGAAACCGGAACATTTAGGTGAACTTACATTAAAGGTGACTGTGGAACAGGGATTAGTGAATGCAACGTTCCATTCGAGTAACAGTGATGTGCGTGCAGCCATTGAAGCTTCTTTGCCGCAGTTAAAGCAAGAGTTAGCCAATACGGGATTGAAAGTGGATAATGTGGGCGTTTATACCAGTCTCGATCAGTCCATGTCCAATCAGCAACAGGGTTCTCAGCAACAGCGTCAGTTGAAATTTACCAATAAGAATAATGTGGTTAATTTTGATGATGTTTCGCAAATAGTTGATGATAATGAATTAACAAGTGAAGATGGCGTGGATTACCGAATTTAAAAGGAGTGAATAGTTATGTCAAGCGCAGTGGGTGCAACTCAAGCTACAAGTCCAGATACATCGCAACAAGCTGCAAGTACTAAATCAAAATCTACTCTAGGAAAAGATGATTTCTTGAAATTGCTGATGGTACAGATGCAATATCAGGATCCATTAAAGCCAATGGATAACACGGCATTCGTTGCCCAAATGGCTCAGTTTTCCAGCTTGGAGCAAATGCAGAATGTGGCCAATTCCTCGCGTATGACGCAAGCAACAGGGTACATTGGTAAAGCCATTGTTTGGACCGATTCGACGGGAGCATCACAGTCAGGTGCGGTAAGTGCTGTCAATGTAGTAAATGGGGAGCCTCAGTTAGTTGTCGGAAATTCTACAGTAGATTTGGATAAAGTCACAGCAGTCGGAGGTTCTAGTTCTGAAACTGCTTCAGCATCATCAGCGATAGCTAGTCTGGCTCTTAGTCTGATAGGCAAAAATATTACTTGGAAAGATTCCTCGGGTAATTCCCAGAGCGGTGTTGTAACTTCCGCCACGTTTGAGAATGATGTTCCGCAGCTATATGTTGGTACGACAGAAGTTGATTTCAGTAGTGTTTCGAAAGTCGGAAATTAACGAGAGGATGATAAGCCGTGGCGGATCAGCGTATTTATTCCGCTCAGCCAGTCTTTCCACTTGCGCCAACAAAATTATCCTCGACTCAGCACGCTTCCCTTGATTCAGGAAAGTCCAATGTTTTTGGAAATATTCTGAATGGACAAATTGCAGGAGTTAAATTTTCACAGCATGCCCTTGCTAGGTTGCAGAGCCGCCAGATTCAATTAAGTACGGCAGACTTACATAAGCTGAATACAGCGGTGGAAAAGGCTGAGCAAAAGGGAGCGAAGGAATCATTGCTGTTATTGAATAATATGGCCTTTGTTGTGAGTGTAAAAAATAAAACAGTCATTACAGCGATGGATGGAGCAAGTATGAAGGAAAATGTTTTTACGAATATCGATAGTGCCATGATTTTAGAGTAAGCTGGACCTTTTCAGGAGGCTTATATACGCTGTTGATTGATGGATGCAGCGTATTCCACAATAAATTAAATTAGGAGGCTATAGATTATGACTCGTTCTATGTATTCTGGTGTTTCAGGTCTGAAGAATATGCAAACAGCCATTGATGTTATTGGTAACAATATTGCTAACGTTAATACAGTGGGATATAAGGCCAACAGTACTAATTTTCAGGATATTTTAAGCCAAACCATTCAAGGGGCATCGTCACCGCAAGGAAATATGGGGGGAACCAATCCTATGCAAGTCGGTCTCGGTATGTCTGTTGCTACTATTGGTACCAATTTTACCGATGGCAATCTTCAATCGACAGGGAAATCAGGCGATCTTGCTATTTCAGGTGGTGGTTTTTTCATTATATCTGATGGCAACAATCAATTGTATACACGTGCTGGTGGTTTTACAATCGATTCAAAAGGCAATTATGTAGCACCAGGTGGGTATAAACTCATGGGATGGTCTGGTGTGGATGCAGACGGCAATGTGAATACAAGCGGCGACGTGAAGCCGATCCAGCTTCCGCTGGGATCAACGATGGCTGCATCTGCCAGTACGAGTGTGACTGCTGCGAATAATTTACAAGCTGATGCGGCAGTCGGAACGTCGACTTCGACTAAGTCAACGATAGTGGATACACTCGGTGTTCAGCATGACCTTACAACTACTTTTTATAAAGTCGACGATAATAAATGGCTGTCTTATGTTTCAACAAGTGATCCAACTGTTGGCGGTGCATTGCCAACCGGTGCTTGGCAGGAAATTGATTTCAGTCCTGAGGGCGTTTATACCGGTACCAAGCAAATCAATATTAATTCAGCAACGACTACGACACCGATTGCCATTCCTAATTTGAAGCTTGATAGCGATGCCTCATCCAAACACACGCAGAATTATGTTGCCATTGTGAACGGTAAGCCGCATACTTACCAATTGGCTGTTACTGCTGATGCTACGACACCAAACAAATGGAGCTATACGTTAAATGAGCCAGGTGTGTCTGGAACAACGCCTGTGACAGGTACTATAACTTGTCTTCCTGCTTTTGCAGGCTATACGATTACTCCAGCGTTAACTATTGGTACGCCTGCGATAACTTTAACGCCTACAGCTGGTGGAGAAACTGCACCGGCATCAGCCGCATTTACCGCAGCAGGTAGTCTCACCACTGCTCCTGGTTATACGACAACAACTTCAGTCCCCTTCTCAACATCATTTGTTGGCGGGGCCAACGCGGTGTCAGTGACACTAGATTATAGCAAACTGACGCAATATGGCGCGACGACTTCAACCGTTCAGGCGACAGGTGACGGTTACACGGCAGGAAGTCTTAAAACGGAATCCCTCGATGCAACAGGTACTATTGTGGGTGTTTATAGCAATGGTCAAAGACGCAATTTGGCTCAAGTGGCTTTAGCGGCTTTTAATAATCCGGAAGGTCTTACTCATGAGGGCAGTACAAACTATTCGATATCAAATAACTCGGGACAGCCGCAAATTGGAACAGCCAAATCTGGCTCACGTGGCGCTTTGTCAGGCGGCAATTTGGAAATGTCGAATGTGGACTTAGCCAAAGAATTTAGTGATATGATTGTAACTGAAAGAGGTTATCAAGCGAATTCTAAAATTATTACAACATCTGATGAAATGTTGCAGGATTTAAATAATCTTAAACGGTAAGAAAAATGAATAATGTGGGGGAGATTTTCCCCCCCAACATTTTAACAGGGGGGTTAATGAATGATAAAATTATCGAGGCTTAAAAGTAATGGCACAGAAATTATTTTGAATGCCGAACTGATTGAGACGATTGAACAAACACCGGATACAGTGATTACACTGACAAATGGCAAAAAAATTCTTGTTGAAGAAAGTATGGATGAAGTCGTACGTAAAGCCATGGATTATCGGCGGGCTATTTTTAGAAATTTACGGTAACAATTATTGAAAATGAAGAATAATAAACTGGAATGTTTGAACATTCCAGTTATATATCAAAGTTATGCGTGTTAGCTTAAAAAAGGACACTTTAACGAAAGGATTGGCGATTTCGCGGGGAATTCCTGCTAAATTGTAGAAATATGTAAGTGCTTTTTAGTCAGTAAATAGAAAAAAATGGCGATAATAAATGAAAAAAGTTTTTTGCGCCTTTTGAATATATATGAAGCAGGTCTAAGGGGGTGTAACAATGGCTGAAGGAGAGAAAAAGTTTTCTCTTGTGACGATTATAGGTATTGTTGTTGTAGGATTACTGTTGGCAGGGGGTGTTTCTTATTTTATAGCGACGAAAATTGTTGCTGAGCGAGTGTCGACTAATGATAAAAAAGCAGGGGAAGTCCATGAGCCTGGTGAATTTATTAAATTAGGTGACGCCAAAGAGGGTCTTATTGTAAACATGGGAGGCGTAGGTGGACGGTATCTAAAAATCGGTATTATTTTAGAAATGAAGCCGGACAAGAAAGCGGCGCCAAAAGATGGAAAAAATTTATCACCTGATGAGATAAAAGTGACTGATACTGTTGTTTATGTATTACGCTCGCAGAAAATTGAAGATTTTGATCCAGCTAAACAGGATCAGTTGAAGGAATTAATTAAAAACGAAGTAAATAAAGTTTTTGGTGAAGATCGTGTGTATAATGTCTATATTACGAATCTTGTTTTACAGTAATTTGATAGAAGTAAAATTTAAGCGGAAGGAGGGAGATTAATGGCCGGGGATGTACTCTCACAAGCGGAAATAGATGAATTACTTTCTAATATATCCAGCGGCGCTGTATCTGCTGAAGAAATTCAAAGTGAAGAAAAGCAGAAGAAAGTAAAGATATATGATTTTAAACGTCCTGATAAATTTTCAAAAGATCAGATTCGTACGTTAAATATGATTCATGAAAACTTTGCCCGTCTGTTAAATACTTATCTTTCCGCAAATTTACGGACTATGGTGCATATTGATGTTGCTTCCGTTGATCAGTTAACCTACGAAGAATTTATTCGATCTTTGCCAAGTCCAAGTGTCATTGGAATATTTCAAATGAGTCCGCTTAAGGGCAATGCTATCTTAGAGCTCAATCCGAATATTGTTTTTGCGATTATTGATCGCTTATTTGGCGGAAAAGGAACGCCGATGACAAAATCGCGTGCTTTGACAGATATTGAAGAAGCTATTGTAACAAGAGTCATCAATAAAGCGCTGGAATGTATTCAAGATGCCTGGAAGCAGGTAGTGTCCATTGATCCTCACATGGATGTGATTGAAACAAATCCACAATTCACCCAAATTGTTCCACCGAATGATATGGTTGTCATTATTACTTTGCAGGCGAAAATTGGTGATGCTGAGGGATTGCTTAATCTTTGTATTCCTTATTTAGTTCTTGAACCGATTATGTCAAAGTTGACGACAACTTTTTGGGTAGCTTCTGCTGTAGCCAAGAAGGAATCAAATGAAGGCGCTGACTTTTTGCAAAAGAAACTTGTCAAAGCTTTGGTGCCTATTACGGCTGAACTTGGCAGAATAACAATTACTGTTGCTGAAATGCTTGGCTTAGCTGTGGGTGATGTTCTTCAATTGGAGACAAAAGTGGATGATGAGTTAAGCGTACTTATTGGATATCAGGAAAAATTCAAATGTAAGCCAGGTATGAATGGCAAGAAAATGGCTGTGCAAATAACGAAAATTATGAAAGGAGATGATGAAGATGAGTGATGGTTTTCTTTCTCAAGAAGAAATTGATGCCTTGCTTAAAGGGGAATCAAGTTCATCTCCTGCTGCGTCGGAAGACAAGGTAGAGTTATCTACGATGGAAGAGGATGCATTAGGTGAGATTGGAAATATCTCTATGGGGAGTGCGGCAACTACTTTATCGATACTTTTAGGTAAGACAGTGTCGATTACAACACCGCGTGTTTCCATTTCTACATTAAATGAAATTAAAGAACAGTATCCCTTGCCTTATGTAGTTATCGAAGTGAGTTATACTCATGGGTTGGTTGGGACGAATATTTTAGCCATGCGAGAACAAGATGCGTTAATCATTGCTGATTTAATGATGGGAGGCGATGGTTCTAACCCCCCAACTGAATTGAGTGAATTATACAGTAGTGCAGTTACAGAAGCAATGAACCAAATGATGGGTGCGACAGCAACCTCTATTTCGACGATGTTTAAAAAGAAAATTGATATTTCACCGCCGACTAGCACACGCGTTGATTTTGCGACAGATTCACAAATAACTGATATGGCAGCAGGTTCTGAGCCGATTGTTAGAGTGTCTTTTCGGATGGAAGTAGAAAATCTGATTGATAGTGAAATTATGCAACTGGTTTCAGTTGATGTTGCCAAAGAGATGGTGGGGAATTTAATGGAAGCTATGCAAAAAGCAGAGGCACCGGCAGCTTCGCCAGCATCAGTGCCAAGTCCGGCTCCTGTAGCAGCCCAAAGTACGGGACAAGCTGCGAGTTATGCAGCACCGAATATGACGCAGCTAAAACCGTCGCAACCAGCACCGAATGTTGTCGTACAGCCTGCTCAATTTGCACCTCTTACTCCTGGCGGAGTACCAATTAGTGATACAAATATAAATTTAATTATGGACGTGCCCCTACAGGTTACTGTAGAATTAGGTAGAACCCGCAAATTAATCCGCGAAATTTTGGATTTGTCAGCAGGCTCAGTCATTGAATTAGATAAGTTAGCAGGGGAACCTGTTGATATCCTTGTTAATGGGAAGCTTATCGCGAAAGGTGAAGTGGTAGTTATTGATGAAAATTTTGGCGTTCGTGTGACAGATATTCTAAGTCCCCTCGAACGGGCTACCAACCTACAGTAAATTGAAAATAGAATGAATAGGGGAGATTTGTGAATGGCAACGCGAGTATTAATCGTAGATGATGCGGCTTTTATGCGCATGATGATTAAAGACATTTTATCAAAAAATGGTTTCGAAATTGTCGGTGAGGCAGAAAATGGTGCAAAAGCGCTTGAAAAGTGGCAAGAGCTTCGTCCTGATTTAACAACAATGGACATTACGATGCCTGAAATGGATGGAATTACGGCAGTAAAAGAGATTAAAAAATTAGATCCTAATGCAACAGTTATTATGTGCAGTGCCATGGGTCAGCAAGCGATGGTTATTGAAGCCATTCAATCAGGTGCACGTGACTTTATTGTGAAGCCTTTTCAACCCGATCGCGTGTTAGAGGCTATTCGTAAAGCAGTAGGTTAATAATGAATAGAATAATGATACAAGCACGGCGGATGTTATTTGTCGTTCTCATGGTTATTCCTGCTGTGGTTCTTGCTGCTGATGGAACAGGTGAATATTTAAAGCAAGAACCACAATATTCTGGTTCATCCAGTCTTTCTGTATTTTCCTATGTCATATCCCTGTTGTTTACTTTTGGAGTTGTTCTGGCTTTGGCTTACTTTACCTCCAAGTTTTGGGGCAGTAAATTGAGTCAGTTTACTAGAAATGAAAATCAGAAGGTACTTCTTACTTTACCCTTGGGGCATAATCGCGCTGTCTATGTCGTTGAGATTGTAAACGAGTATTTTGTGTTGGGTGTTACAGATCAAAATATATCATTATTGCATAAGATTACTTCAATTGAACAAATCGAACAACTTAAAGCACAGATGATACTACCCAGTAAAGCAGATAATTTTGGACTGATTTTTCGCAATCAACTTCACTCGTTGAAACACATGTCACATAAGTTTCCTGTTGTATTTGGTGATGATGGATCAACAGATACGGCATTAAATCACACGAAAAATCAGTCAACTGATTCAGAGAAGAGGTAACAGCCGTGAATAAAATACTTATAGTCATTTGTGCTGTTATTTTTTCGTTGCTTATGAGTCTTTCTTCAAGTGCAATGGCAGCACCACTGATTCCGATTCCAAGTGTGACTATTGGTGTAGATAATGCAAGTAGTCCGCAAGAAGTGGCTACAAGTTTGCAAATTCTTTTTGCTTTAACTGTATTGACACTTGCTCCTTCCATCTTAGTTATGATGACTTCGTTCACCCGCATTATTATTGTACTGTCATTTTTGCGTAGCGCTCTTGCAGCGCAGCAAATGCCGCCGAATCAAATTCTTGTTGGGCTGGCCTTGTTTTTAACTTTCTTCACCATGTCGCCCTATATTGACCAAGTCAATCAAGATGCATTGCAGCCCTATCTTGCAGGGACATTAGATCAGCCTACTGCCATGAGTAAGGCACTGAATCCCATGCGGGAATTTATGTTTAAGCAAACGCGTGAAAATGATATTGCTTTGTTTGTTAATATAGCGGATGGACCGCGGCCTGCTTCTCAAGCTGAAGTTCCAACAATGACGCTTATTCCGGCTTTTGTTATTAGTGAATTGAAAACAGCTTTTCAAATTGGTTTTTTGATTTATATTCCATTTATTGTAATTGACATGGTTGTGGCAAGTACATTGATGTCAATGGGTATGATGATGGTACCGCCTGTCATGATTTCCATGCCTTTTAAAATATTGTTGTTTATTCTTGTTGACGGCTGGCATTTAATTGTGCAATCACTCATTACTAGCTTTCACTAGAGAGGGGAATACAAAAAGTGAATGGCGATATGGCAATTCAGATTGGTCGCGAAGCGCTTATGATGGTTATGCTTGTATCTGCCCCAATGCTTGGTTTAGGTTTAATTGTTGGTGTTCTTGTGAGTATATTTCAGGCAACGACACAGATTCAGGAACAAACCCTGGCGTTTATTCCGAAAATTATTGCCGTATTTGTGGCTATTTTAGTCTTTGGTCCCTGGATGCTTAGTTTAATGGTTGATTATACTCAACAGATCTTTCAATATTTACCGCAAATGATTCACTGAAATAGATAAAGGTGGCAGGTTAAGTGGATTTATTTGCATTAGTTCAAAATCAAATGGGTATATTTCTACTGATTTTTGTGCGAGTGAGTGGGATTTTCACGGCAGCACCTGTATTTGGTGCCCGCAATGTGCCGCTGTTAGTTAAAGCCGGGATGGCGCTGATTTTTTCATTGGTGTTATTACCTCTGTTAGGTCAGCATCCACCTGTTATGCCAAGTAATTTTTTTGTGTATATCTTGCTTGTCATTAAAGAATATTTAGTTGGGTTAATTATTGGTTTTACAGCTTCACTTGTGTTTTCGTCTATACAAATGGCAGGATATCTCATTGATACACAAATTGGTTTTAGTATGGTAAACGTTCTCGATCCGTTGTTTGGGCAACAAGTTCCTCTTATAGGTAACTTTAAGTATATGTTGGCTTTAATAGTATTTTTAGCGATAAATGGTCATCATTTGTTTATTATGGCTCTTGTTTCTAGTTTTCAAGTTGTTCCTGTTACACAGGTTGTATTTCGTACAACACTGGCACCGTTATTTGTTGATTTTCTGAGTAACTTTTTTATTATCGCTTTAAAGATTAGTTTGCCTGTTGTTGTTACATTACTTTTGATGGATATTGGCATGGGAATTTTGGCTCGTACCATGCCACAAATGAATATTTTTATGGTTGGAATGCCTGCAAAGATTCTTGTTGGATTATTTATATTATCTATAGCACTACCTTTTTATATTCTGTTTATCGAGGTTTTATTTAATGGAATGTATGCCAATCTTAATCAAATTATTCAACAGTTTGCGCCAGGATAGTGTCGTAATGAGTTCATTTGATTTACAACGGTTTGCAGGTGAAAAAACAGAAGAACCAACAGCCAAACGCAAAGGCGAGGCCCGGCAAAAAGGTCAAGTTCCCAAAAGTATGGATTTTAGTTCAGCTGTTATTATGCTTGCTGCCTTTTTTTCATTACAATTTATTGCTCCTTATATGTACAAAGAAATTTCTGGACTAATGAGAAGTGTTTTTACTCAATTTCCTACGGCCGATTTTACAATAGCGAGTTTTCAGATCATGTTTATGGATTATGGCGTGGTTTTTTTGAAAGCTTCTTTACCTATTATGCTTGTGATTCTTGTTGTTGGGTTAGTGATTAATTATCTTCAAGTGGGATTTTTATTTACTTTACAGCCTTTAACACCGAGTTTGAGCAAACTCAACCCTATTAGCGGCTTGGAGCGCATGTTTTCCATGCAATCCATGGTTGAATTAATCAAGTCCATTATTAAAATTAGTGTTGTGAGCTTTTTTATTTATCGTTTTGCGCAAAATCAAGTGAGTCAAGTAGCGCAGTTGATGCATGCCGATCTGATGGATGTGATGCAAGTCGTCGGCTCAATGACACTAAAACTTGCTTTTCAGATTATTACGGTTTTGTTAGTTTTATCAATTCTTGATTATTATTTTCAATGGTGGCAAACCAATAAGAATATGAAAATGGACAAGCAAGAAGTGAAAGAAGAAATGAAGCAATCCGAGGGGAATCCGCAAATTAAGAGTAAAATTAAAGAACGTCAACGGGCACTCGCATTAAAGCGAATGATGCAGGAAGTACCTAAGGCTGATGTTATTATTACCAACCCGACACATTTTGCAGTTGCTCTAAAATATGATGCGGATATGGCAGCTCCCATTGTCGTTGCGAAAGGGCAGGACTATATTGCCCAAAAAATAAAGGCAATTGCTAAAGAGCATGCAATTGTTATCGTTGAAAACAGGATGTTGGCGCGGACTCTCTACAGTTCGGTGGAAATAGGTGAAATCATTCCCGCTGAATTGTATCAAGCTGTTGCTGAGGTTTTAGCATATGTATATCGCTTAAAAAAACGGTTGTCTTAATTAAAGGAGCGAAATTCGTTGGCTGCACAATCTACACCATTTGCAAAATTAACCAAACATAGTGATATCCTCGTGGCATTGGCCATTATAACGATTGTTGTTATGATGGTAATTCCTTTGCCTGCCGAAGTTTTGGACTTGTTTTTAACGCTCAATATTACCATTGCCTTAACTGTGGTGATGGTAGCTATTTATAATGTGGAACCCCTTGATTTTTCTGTATTTCCATCCCTGTTACTTATGACAACGCTGTTTCGTTTGGCTTTGAATGTTTCATCAACACGACTCATTTTACTTAATGGCTATGCGGGCGACGTGATTTTATCTTTTGGTAATTTTGTTGTGGGTGGTAATGCGATTGTAGGGTTTATTATGTTTGTCATACTGATTATTATTCAGTTTATTGTTATTACGCGCGGTGCAGAACGGGTAGCTGAAGTTGCAGCTCGGTTTACTTTGGATGCTATGCCTGGTAAACAAATGAGCATTGATGCTGATCTGAATGCCGGTCTCATTCAAGATAGTGAAGCTAAGGCCCGGCGTATAAAAATTCAGCGCGAAGCTGATTTTTTTGGTGCCATGGATGGTGCCAGTAAGTTTGTTAAAGGTGATGCTATTGCAGCGATTATTATCATTGTTATTAACATTGTCGGCGGTTTTATTATTGGTATGGTACAATTGAATTTGTCCGTGACTCAAGCACTTCAGCAGTATACGTTGCTTACAGTCGGCGAGGGATTGGTAAATCAGATTCCAGCGCTCTTAATATCAACGGCAACGGGTCTTGTTGTAACAAGAGCTGCTTCGAGTGAAAGTCTGGGTGTAGATTTGTCGCGCCAATTATTATCGAATGATAGAGTGTTTTTTATCGTTGCGGGTGTTTTGGCGTTTTTTGCTATTATTCCTGGATTGCCAGGCATTCCCTTTGGTTTGCTCAGTGCCTTATTATTTGGCATCGGTTATATGTTGCGTAATTCTAAGCAGACTGTGGCTCAGGCAGAAGTTACTAAGCAAGAAGAAAAAGAACTGGAAGATGTTCGCAAGCCGGAAAATATTGTTTCATTACTTCATGTGGATCCTATGGAGCTAGAAATTGGCTACAGCCTTATACCGCTTGTCGATATCGGGCAAGGTGGCGATTTACTTGATCGTGTTGTCATGATTCGGCGGCAGTGCGCGCTGGATTTAGGCCTGATTGTGCCAACCATTCGTATTCGCGATAATATTCAACTAAAACCAAGTGTTTATGTCATTAAATTAAAAGGTGTAGAGATCGCGCGAGGCGAATTATTACTTGAACATTATATGGCCATGAATGCAGGCAATGTTTATGAAGAAATTAGTGGTATTGAGACGAAAGAACCTGCTTTTGGTCTGCCTGCTCTTTGGATTCAAGAAGCAGATCGGGAAAAAGCTGAACTTGCAGGTTATACTGTTGTTGATACAGTATCCGTACTTGCCACGCATTTAACAGAGATTATCAAATGTCATGCTGCAGAAATTCTGGGGCGTCAAGAGGTACAAACCTTAGTTGAAGCGGTGAAAGAGAAAAATCCTGCTGTTGTGGAAGAGCTAGTGCCGAATTTACTAGCGTACGGTGACATTCAAAAGGTCTTAGCTAATTTATTGCGGGAGAGAATATCGATACGTGATATGGTAACTATTTTGGAAACGCTTGCTGATTACGCAGCATTAACAAAGGATACGGAAGTACTTACTGAATATGTACGTCATGCCTTAGCGCGTAACATTTGCAATAGTTTTGTCGTAAATAACACTCTTACGTGTATCACAGTAGATCCGACTCTGGAAAATACCATTTCCGGTGCTGTTCAGCGTAGTGAGCAAGGTTCATTCGTTGCTTTAGATCCAAATAAAATGAAGGAACTGATCAATAGTTTAACTGTTGAAATTTCTAAAATGACGGATCTTGGTTATCAGCCCATTGTACTCACAAGTCCGGCGGTACGTTTGTACTTTCGTAAGGTAACGGAACGTGCTGCACCTAGTCTCATTGTTCTTTCTTATGCGGAAATAGAGCCTAGAGTTGAAATCCAAGCTTTAGGGATGGTGAAGATATAATTGAAAGTGAAATCCTATACAGCAAATTCCATGCAAGAAGCCATGGTCCAAGTAAAGAGCGAACTTGGACGAGATGCAGTTATTCTTCATACGCGTCGTTTTCGTATGGGGGGGTTTTTAGGTTTTTTTTCGAAAGAAAAAGTAGAAGTTACGGCTGCTGTTGATTCAGCGGATTTAAAGAAAGTAGTAAAAAAGACGCCTGCTCTTCTAACTGAGCAAGCTGAGGATGCGAGAATGTTACCGCTTCAAGCGGAGCTAACGAATATGCATAAAATGCTCGAAGCGGTTTTAACTAAATTGCCTGATGGAGAGGGGCAAGCATCGCCTTTTTTACAACTTTTATTGAGAAATGATGTAGCGTTACCCATTGCAAACAGCTTGTTAAAGGAGATTAGTGGAACGCAGTTTACAGCTAAATCGGATGCAGCATTGACTAGGCACTTGCTTCATGAACGTATTGCTCATTATTTTAGTAATATTGAAGGGATTCAAATTGATTCTGCAAGCTGTCGGACCGTTGCATTAATTGGTCCAACGGGTGTGGGAAAAACAACCACAATTGCCAAAATTGCTGCTGATTTTACCTTAAAGCAAGGTAGTAAAGTGGCATTGATCACAGCGGATACATACCGAATTGCTGCTGTTGAACAATTAAAGACCTATGCAGATATTATTGGAGTACCTCTCGATATTGTTTATTCAGCTGAAGAGCTTAAGCAGGCAATTGATCGTCACCAAGATAAAGATTTAATTCTTGTTGATACAGCGGGACGTAGTCCAGGAAATCTGTCTCATTTAACTGAATTACAAGCGTTGCTTGCTGTGGATCCGGCCATTGAAACTTACCTTGTGTTAAGTATGACAACAAAATATCAAGATGCCTTGGATATAGTCGAAAAATTTTCAGTATGTACACCGCAAAAGTTATTATTTACAAAAGCGGATGAATCCACGAATATTGGTACGCTATTTAATTTAATTTATCGTTTTCCCATGACGTTGTCTTATATTGCTACGGGCCAAGATGTGCCTGATGATATTGAATTGGCAAATACTGATAAATTGACAAATCTTTTATTAAAGGAATAGGCGATGAAAGATCAAGCAGAAAAGCTTCGCCAAATGGCTCAGAAGCTATTTATACCAACTCCACTATCTTCGAATGGCAGAATTATTAAAACTTCTGTTCGTTCTAAGCCTCATGTTATTACGGTCACAAGTGGAAAAGGTGGTGTGGGGAAAACTAATTTTACGGTGAATCTTGCTTTGGCTCTTGCTGAATGTGGTAAAAAGGTTCTTGTAATTGATGCTGATTTAGGAATGGGCAATGTAGACATTGTTCTGGGTTGTTCAGCTCCTTATAATATGATGCATTTATTGGAAGATAATTTGGAGATTACTGACATTATGATTAATGGTCCTCGTGGGATAAAGTTTCTATCAGGTGGTTCAGGAATTCATGAACTTGCAAATTTATCCCAGGAAAATCTCGGTAAAATTATAAAAAAAATGCTTCTTGTTGATGATTGGGCCGATGTAATTTTAGTTGATACAGGTGCCGGTATTAGTCATAATGTCATTAATTTTGTTATGGCAGCAGATGAAGTTATTATTATTACTACACCAGAACCAACAGCAATTACGGATGCTTATGCAATTATGAAAACATTTGTAAGATGTCACGGTACAGCACCATTAAAACTTGTCGTTAATCGAGTTGTGGATGATGATGAAGGGCAAGGGGTAGTACAGAAATTAGTTTATGTAGCATTGCATTTTTTGCATTTATCGATTGATAAGTTGGGATTTGTTTATGAAGATCGCTGTGTTATGCAAGCTGTCAAAAAACAAGTTCCATTATTGATATCATTTCCTCATTCTATATCATCACATTGCATGAACCAAATAGCCCATAAAATAATTTATGGAGAAAAAATTACTCCTTCGAAAGGAATCAAAGAATTTTTTTCGAAGCTTTTAAATAAGGTGATGTAGTATTTTAGACAGAGGAGGAATTAATATTAGTTCTGAAATTATTCAAGTTAATCAACGCATAGATATTATTGTTGTAGGTAACGAACAGAATAATTATTACCATAGTCGCGTCGAAGAAATCAATGAAAATTTTATGATGCTTGCAATGCCGATGGATCATTCTGTACCGGTTATTTTGTCTCCTGATACACCATTTTATGGTAGCTTTGTTAAGGACAATGGTCGTTATCAGTTTAAAAGTGTCTATAAGGCTAAAAAAATTAGGCCCATTCCCATTTGGATTACTACATTGCCGGTAGATATAAAGAGAGTTCAGCTACGGTCTTTTGTTAGGTTAGCTGTTAATTTACCGCTGTCACTAAAAATATTAGCGGATGACATTGAGAATGAAGTAGTGCAAGATGTTGTTACTCATGATATTAGTGGCGGTGGTCTTTCCATCCTATCTAATACTCCCATTCCCATCGATACAAAAGTAGAGTTAGCGATTAACTTAGGTGAACAGGTTAATATTTGTAGTTCTGGTATTGTTGTTCGTTTAGAAAAACGACCTTCTGATTTGGAGTTCTATTTAATTAGTATCCAGTTTCTTGATTTAATTGAGCGGGAACGCAGTAAAATAATTAAATTTATTTTTAAAAAACAAGTGGAACGTAAGTCCAAAGGATTTTAACAAATGGTGGGATAATAATGATAAGGGTATTAATTGTGGATGATTCAGCTTTTATGCGCAAATTGTTAACGGATCAATTTGTCGGGCAGTCTGACTTTACTGTTATCGATACAGCACGCAATGGAAAGGATGCTATCGATAAAGTGAAAAGATTAAAACCCGATTTAGTTACAATGGATGTTGAGATGCCTAGTATGGACGGTTTAGAGGCTTTAGAGAAAATTATGCAGGATACGCCGGTTCCCGTCGTGATGATTAGCAGTTTGACTCATGCGGGTGCTGAGTCCACTATTCGCGCTCTTCAATTAGGGGCTGTTGATTTTATTACCAAGACAGTTGGCCCTGTTTCAAGTATTTCAGGTATTCAGTCTGAGATGCTTGATAAATGTCGGGCAGCTGTGAAGGCAAATGTTGTGCAGTTGAAAAAGCGCCTCATATCATCGCAACAGGAAAGTAAGGTTTTACTTTCATCTAGGACAAATGCCATTGATGAAAAAATTGTTGCTATTGGTACATCGACTGGCGGACCCAGGGCTTTACAGGAAGTATTAACGCGCTTGCCAGGTTCACTCTCAAGTGGAATTGTTATAGTTCAACATATGCCGCCTGGATTTACGCGCTCACTAGCTGAACGTCTGAATTCCTTATCCGCTTTAACTGTCAAGGAAGCAGAAAATAATGACGTTGTACGTCATGGGTTAGTGCTGATTGCACCAGGCAATTTTCATATGACGCTAGAAAGACAACAAAATAAAACAATCGTAAAACTCAACCAGAACCCACCTATTGGTGGTCTTCGACCTGCTGTCGATCCTATGATGGAAAGTGTTGCAAATCTTTACAAGCAAAAAGCTGTTGGCGTCATCTTAACAGGCATGGGACGTGATGGTTCTATCGGTATTTCTGCCATCAAAAAGTATAATGGCATTACGATTGCTGAAGATCAAAGTACAGCAGTTGTTTATGGTATGCCGAAAGCTGCTGTTGAATTAGGTGTTATTGATCATGTCGTACCCTTACAAGCGATTGCTGATCAAATCGTTAAATCAGTAACAAAATAACCGGAGGTGTAGAAGATGGATATGAACCAATATATGGGGATGTTTTTAGAAGAATCCCGTGAACATCTGCAGAGTCTTAACCAAAGTCTCCTAGAACTTGAAAGCGATCCGAGTGCATTAGCTGTGCTTGATGAAATTTTTCGTAGTGCCCATACAATCAAGGGGATGTCTGCAACAATGGGGTTTACCCAGATTGCTGAACTGACGCACGAGATGGAAAATGTGCTTGATTTATTGCGTAAATCAGTATTAAAAGCGGATCCTAATATTATTGATTTATTGTTTAAATGTGTTGATACTTTAGAGCAACTTGTCGAAAGTGTAGCGAATGAAACTGAGCTTACCATTGATGTTAATCCACTTGTTGAGAAACTTCGTCAAGTTGCAAATAATGGCGGGGCTGCTGTTACGGCTACTCCCCAATCTACTCATGAAAATACAGCGGCGGCTCAGGATCAAAGTCCGGAATCGTGTTCTCAAGTTGAGCTAAGTGATACAGAGATTCAGGTGGTAAAGGCTGCACATGATCAAGGGTTACTTGCTTTTGAAGTAAAGGTTGAGTTGCGTGAAAATTGTGTTTTGAAATCAGCACGGGCCTATATGGTTATGAGCGCCCTAGAAGAGCTTGGCGAGGTTTTTAAATCCATTCCTGCTGCGGAAGATCTGGAACAGGAAAACTTTGAATTTTCTTTTCAAGTTTTCTTAGTGACATCAGCAGAAGAAGATAAAGTCCAACAGACCATCATGAATATATCCGAAATTGAAGCAGTAACAGTAATTCCTTGTAAAGTACCCGTTGCTGAGCAAAAAACAGATCAGCCTAATCCCAAGAAAGAAGTAACACCCGCCGGAAAACCTGATAAGTTAGTTGAGCATCATGTTGAGAAAAAAATAAAAAGTGGTCAGTCTGTACGTGTCGATATTGATAAATTAGATAGTTTGCTCAATCTTGTTGGTGAACTTGTTATTAATAAAACACGCTTAGAACAAATTGGTCTAACACATAAATTAACTGATTTAGTTGAGACGATGGAACAAATGGATCGCGTAACAACGGATTTACAAAATGTTGTGATGAAAGTTCGTATGGTTCCAGTTGGACAAGTCTTTAATCGTTTTCCCCGCATGGTACGGGATCTATCACATGAATTAAATAAAGAAATTAATTTAATTATTCAGGGCGAGGAAACAGAGTTAGATCGTACAGTCATTGATGAAATTGGCGATCCCCTCGTTCATTTATTGCGTAATGCCATCGATCATGGTGTGGAGCATCCTGAAGAGCGTCAAGCAAATGGTAAGGATCCTGTTGGTGAAGTGCGGCTCATTGCCCGTCATGAGGGAAATAACGTGATTATTATGGTAACAGATGATGGGAAGGGCATTAATCCTGAGATTATTAAAGCGAAGTGTGTGGAAAAGGGTTTGATTACTCAAGCTGAAGCCGATAAAATGGACGCGAATGAGGCTGTTCGTATGGTATTTTATCCGGGCTTTTCAACTTCAAAAGTCGTTACAGATGTTTCTGGACGTGGTGTTGGTATGGATGTCGTCAAAACAAAAATTGAGTCTTTAGGCGGCAGAGTAGATGTCGAGACCAAGGTGAATGAAGGGAGTATATTTAAGATTCGTTTGCCATTGACTCTTGCTATTATTCAGGCATTACTTGTTAATATCTGTGATGAAATTTATGCTATTCCCTTAGGCTCGATTGATAGTACTATTAATATTACACCAGGTGACATTAAGACCATTCAGAATCAAGAGGTTATTTTACTGCGTGGCCAAATTATACCCATTGTTCGTCTAGGTAAAGTGCTTGCCATACCCGAAAAGGCGAATACAGAAGAGCCTGAGGAATTATTTGTCGTGATTGTCCATATGGGTGATCATCGTGCTGGTATTATTGTGGATACGCTTATTGGACAACAAGAGATTGTCATTAAGTCTCTTGGTAAGCTATTGGCAGGCATTAAAGTGATTGCAGGTGCTACGATACTTGGAAATGGTCAAGTTGCGCTTATTTTAGATGTAGGTTCATTAATGCAATAAAGGAGGGAATTCGATATGGAAGAAGAAATTAGGACTCAAACGGAAATTCAATTAGTGGCTTTCAAACTTGGTCGTGAAGAATATGGTATTAGTATTCTTCAGGTTCAGGAAATTAAACGGATGACCGATATTACTCGTGTGCCCTATACACCTGATTATATTCGTGGTGTAATGAATTTGCGCGGGAGTGTATTGCCTGTATTGGATTTAAAGAAACGCCTGGGGTTAGAGTCGAATGAAATAACAGATGATACAAGGATTGTGATTGTTAAGGTAGATGATTTAAGTGTTGGACTTATTGTTGACGCCGTATCCGAAGTCATGACAATTGCTCAGGAAAATATTGAAAATTCTCAAACCGTTGTTACGAGTGTTGCAGCTAATTATTTAGATGGTGTAGGAAAGTTGGAAAATCGTCTGCTTATTTTACTAAATTTAGAAGCCATTATTGGCATTAACCAAGAAACAGCAAAAGTCGGTTGATGAAATACCGGATGCAATGGGGTGAAAACGTTTGTGTGAAGAAATATTAAATCTTTCAGTACTACAATTGGATGCATTACGTGAAATAGGCAATGTTGGAGCTGGCAATGCTGCTACAGCCTTATCACAGATTATTAATCGAAAGATTGATATGACTGTTCCGAAAGTTTCTATTTTACCTTTAGGCGATGTTCCAGATGTAGTAGGAGGACCTGATGCCATGGTTGCTGGTGTGTATTTACGGGTTTATGGTCCGGCGCCAGGCAGTATCCTATTTTTAATGCCTCGTGAGAGTGCCTTCTATCTTGTTGATATGCTGATGGGGCGGGAACAAGGTTTTACGACTTCTCTAAATTCGATGGATGAGTCAGCATTGATGGAGATTGGTAATATATTAGCAGGTGCTTATCTTAATTCTCTGTCTTTTTTTACAAAATTGACACTTTTGCCCTCAATCCCAGCGTTAGCAATGGATATGGCAGGTGCTATTTTAAGTGTTATCTTAAGTCAGATTGGTACAATGGGGGACCATGCCCTTGTTATTGAGACGGAATTTACTACCGAATTTGAGGGTGTTAAAGGCCATTTTTTCTTAATTCCTGATCCAGGATCTTTAAGTATCATTCTTTCAGCAATAGGGGTGAAAGAATAATGGCTGAATTAATTAAGGTCGGAATGGCTGATTACAAAATTGGTAGCAATCCGGCAAGTATTATCAGCTATGGACTGGGATCGTGTGTTGGGATTGCTTTGTTTGATCCTGTAACGAAAGTGGGCGGATTAGCTCACATTATGTTGCCAGATAGTACACAGGCTCGTTCGGCAGAAAATCCTGCGAAATTTGCTGATACAGCTATTCCAAAAATGCTTGATGATATGCTTCGCGCGGGTGCTGTTCGAACTAGGATAACGGCAAAAATTGCCGGCGGTGCTCAAATGTTTAAATTTGCAAATGCAACGGATATTATGCGAGTGGGTGAACGTAATGCTGAATCCGTCAAAAATGTCTTAAAAAAATTAGGTCTGCAGTTACTTGCTGAAGATACGGGAGGTAATTACGGCCGAACGGTTGAATTAAAATTAGAGTCTGGTTTATATCGTATCAAAACAATTGATAAAGGTGAAAAAGAACTATAGAAAGGGGACAGGGGATGGTTAAGATAAAGATCATAATAGCCTTTACTTTTGCCATGATAGCCTGTGTTCTTACTATTTTCAGTGCACTAGCAGAACATGCGAGGCTCATGACGATCTTGTATAGGATGGGTGTATCGATGTTCCTTGTTGGAGTGCTCGGCTATATAGCTGCAAATTTTATGCAGCCGTATATTGAACAAAAACTGATCGAGCAAAAGCCTGAAGGACAAAAAACTGATATTTCCCAAACCCCTCTCAACGATAGCGATGAGGGATCACAAGCAAAGCAAGATGCCCAATTTAGCCCTTTAACTGCCGAAAAATTAGATCGTATTACAACTGCAAAATAGTGAGGTAGAAAGGGATGGGAGGGCATGACGCTAGTAGATGAAATGATTAACACGGATATATCTGGATTATGGAATAAGTATCAAGAATGCAAAACAGTGGAGCTACGTGATAAGCTAATTATTCATTATTTGCAAATGGTTAAAATAGTGGCTAGTCGGCTGGCTATTGGGTTACCACATTATGTTGATAAAGATGATTTAATGAGTAATGGATTTTTTGGTTTGATTGACGCAATTGAACGCTATGATATTCAGCGTGGTGTGAAGTTTGAAACTTACGCAGCCGTCAGAATTCGCGGTGCTATTCTTGATGCCCTGCGTGCACAAGATTGGATACCCATGACTGTTAGACAAAAGGCACGTCACTATGAACAAGTTTTAGCTAAACTCGAAAACAAACTTGGTCATTCGGCTACAGATCAGGAAATTATCGCTGAACTCGGTCTATCAATGGATCAGTATAATCATCTTTTAGCACAGCTTCATGCAACAACAACTGTTCCATTGGAAGATTTTATTAAAACGGAAACTCCATCAAATAAGCTATTTAATCCTGCGCAGGCAGTGGAAGAAGCGGATATAAAGACTTCATTAGCTAAAAGTATTGACCGTCTTCCGGAAAAAGAACGGCTTGTCGTTAGCTTATATTATTATGAAGAACTGACTTTAAAAGAAATCAGTATGATTATGAGCTTATCAGAAGCCCGAATTTCCCAACTACATACGAAAGCTATTTTTCGAATGCGTGGAGCCTTATCCGGCTTGAAATCCAGTTTACTTTAGTTAGTCTGGAAGGAGATTTGGTTATGTCTGATCAAACGATTTCAGTTAATACGAATGAAAAAGAGCAACAAAAGGAAAGTCCTGTTGTACAGGTACAGGAAACAACAGGAAGTATTGAAGCGAAAGTGACGGCAGGAGTTTCTGCTAAAGCAACAGAAGCTCCTGCTGAGGATAGCAAAAATCCGCCTGTGCCACCTGATCCGGAAATTACGATTCTTGTTTCTCGTGATCGCATGGAAGCGGTTCTTGCCATAAAAAAGCCGCCAAAATGTCGACCTGTATTAATTGATGAAGTTTTTGAAAAAATTGCCTCGGCTGGGGTTGTTTATGGTGTTGATCATAATGCCGTAGAGCAAGCCGTAAAAAGATCGGATAGTCAAACGTTATGTGCTAGAGGAACGGAAGCTCAACATGGGACAAATGCTTTTATTACTTTGACTTTTAATAGAGATGATAAAGGACGTCCAGTTCAGCGTGATAACGGAACAGTTGATTTTAAAAACCTAAATTTGTTTACAACAGTCAATCAGGATGATTTATTAGCTGAGAAAACATCTGCTACTGCGGGAACACCGGGGATGGATGTGCTGGGACATGAACTTCCCGCCAAACCTGGCAAGGATGTTATACTGCCAGCAGGGAAAAATGTTTATATTGAAGAAAATAAAATTTTTTCTGGTCTTACGGGACAGGTGCTTTATCAGAATAATAAAGTACAGGTTATTCCTGTTATTGAAATAAAGGGGGATGTCGACCTTTCAACGGGAAATATTGATTTCCCCGGTAGTGTCATTGTTCATGGCTCTGTTCAAGCAGGTTTTACTGTTAAGGCAGGAGGAGACATTGAAATTAATGGTACCTTAAGTGGTGGAGTTGTTGAAGGAAAAAATATTATTGTTCGTATGGGTATTCAAGGAATGAACCGTGGTTATATTAAGGCTGTTGAAAATGTTGTCGCGAAGTTTATTGAAAATGCTACGATTTTTGCGGGTAATGAAGTAATTGTGAGTGATGTTATTTTACATAGTCGTGTCAGTGCAGGGAAAAAAGTGCTTGTAGAGGGACGAAAAGGGCTCATTGCTGGGGGCATGATTTCTGCAGGTGAAGAAATTCGTGCCAAAGTTGTTGGGTCGCAACTCGCTAGCAATACGGATTTAGAGGTTGGAGTAAATCCATTACTTCGTGAAGAAAGGCAGCAATTGAAGCGTGAAATAAGCAAAGTACAAACAAGTTTAGATCAGGCCAAAAAAGGTCTGAATATTCTTCGTTCCATGAATGCAGAAACAATGCCGATGGATAAGCGAGAGATGATGTTAAAGCTTACTAAGGCGCAATTTCAGCTTATGGGACAAGAAGAAACAATGAAAAAACGCATGGTAGAAATTGAGGATATGCTGATAGAAATGCGTTATGGGAAAATAAGGATTTCTGAAGTTGTTTTTCCGGGAGCAAAAATAGTTGTGGGTTCTCTCATGAAACCTATTCGGGAAGAGTTGAAATATGTATCGTTTTTCGAAGAAGAGGGTGAAATTAAAGTAGGAGCCTATAACTAAAGTTTATTTTAGGTGGTGACGGCTATGAATATACATCCTATGGATATGCAGGTCCTTATTCCTCGAACAACAGATGTAGGTAAGACACAGCAACTGGCTAATCAGCAAGTGCTTACAGATCAGCAGGTATTTGGCGAGCAATTGAAAGAACGTGTTGAACAGCGTGAGCATCAGGTTCAACACCTTCCGCAGGCAGAAGGCGGAAAAATTACGTTAAATCAAGATAAAAATAAGCAGCAGCCACGTAAGGACAGCCAAAATTCTATGAAACAGGAAACGACCAAGGATGAACAAGATTGTGAAGTTGTTTTAAATCGGGCATCAACAAGTGATCCTGTTCGAGGTCGTTCTATTGATATTAGTATGTGATATTTCATGATTGAGGTGTCTTTTTATGTTAACAACAGTGATGGTTAGCCTCACGTTTTTGCTTGTCTGTGGTTTGTTCGTTTATTCCAAGCAGGGTATGTTAAGAAAATTATTTACAAATCAGATGTTTCAACCAGCCAGTGAATTGCAAAATCAGTTTGAAATGACTGCAGATAGAGTCATCTTAAATTTAGAGAGCCATATTACTCATTTAGAGGATTTACTTGAACAGGCAGATGAACGAATCGAAATACTTGATAGCAAATTGCTAAAGGTAAATCAGGAGCAAATTTTAAATTTAGAAAGCCATATTACTCACTTAGAAGATTTACTTGAACAGGCGGATGAACGAATTGAAATACTTGATGGCAAATTGCCGAAGATAGAAAAGAAGCAATTGGATCGACAAGAAATTGAATCATCTGTTTCCATGCCAACAAAACAGTCTGCTCATCTTCCTTATGGCATTACTCAGTACAATCGGCAGAAGAACAGTTGGCTTGATACAACGGAAAATAACAATCAAAATACTAACCTTCCTGATCAAGAGGGGTTAGGTTCGTCAATGAATCAACAACGCTCTGTTATCATGGCCATGTTCAAACAAGGGTATAAGGACAGGGAAATTGCGAAAGCAACTGGATTGGGGCAAGGTGAGATTGCACTTTTTCTCCAATTACATAACAAAAATTAGCGATTATTTATTCAATTAAAGAAAAAGTCTACTTTTTGCTTGTATATAGCGAGTAGTTATGATATACTCTATTTCGGTATAATTCACACGCATTTCAATGATACTGGCTGTGCCGATAGGTTCCAGTAACAGATGCGAAATGCGGCGGATAATAAACAGGAGGTGTTTTACTATGTCAGTAATTTCGATGAAACAATTACTCGAGGCAGGTGTCCATTTTGGACATCAAACAAGAAGATGGAACCCGAAGATGGCTCCTTATATTTTTACGGAGCGCAATGGTATTTACATTATTGACTTGCAAAAAACAGTCAAAAGAGTGGAAGATGCCTATAATTTCGTTCGTTCTTTAGCTAGTGAAGGGAAAACTTTACTTTTTGTTGGAACGAAGAAACAAGCGCAAGAAGCTGTAAAGGATGAAGCATTGCGCTGCGAAATGTATTATGTGAATGAAAGATGGCTCGGTGGTATGCTTACAAACTTCCAAACCATTCAAAAAAGGATTGGTCGTTTACGTGAATTAGAAAAAATGGAAGAAGACGGTACATTTGATGTATTGTCTAAAAAAGAAGTCATTACGCTTCGTCATGAAATGGAAAGACTGCAGAAGTTTCTTGGCGGCATTAAAGATATGCATAAATTACCTGGTGCTCTCTTTGTTATTGATCCTCGAAAAGAACGGATCGCCATTGCTGAAGCACGTAAATTAGGTATTCCTATTGTTGCTATTGTTGATACAAACTGTGACCCTGATGAAATTGACCATGTTATCCCTGGTAATGATGATGCTATTCGTGCTGTCAAATTGTTAACAGGTAAGATGGCTGATGCTATTTTAGAAGGTAAACAAGGCGAACAGTTAGCTGCAGCTGAATAATTATAAAGACATAGGAAAAGGTAAGGGGGACAGATATTTCTCTGTGCTCCTTACCTTTAATAATAAATAGGAGGAACATTTATGATTACAGCACAAAGTGTAAAAGAATTGCGCGAACGTACAGGCGCAGGAATGATGGACTGTAAAAAAGCCTTGACAGCTACGGAGGGCGATATTGATCAAGCAGTTGATTTTTTACGCGAAAAAGGTTTAGCGGCAGCCGCTAAAAAAGCCAATCGTATTGCTGCTGAAGGTGTTGTGCAAGCATACATACATGGTGGTGGACGCATTGGTGTTTTGTTAGAACTTAATTGTGAAACGGATTTTGTTGCTAAGACAGATGATTTCAAAGCATTAGCAAAAGATATTGCTATGCAAGTAGCAGCGAATAATCCTTTGTTTGTTAGTCGTGATCAAGTTCCCGATGAACTTGTAGAACATGAAAAAGAAGTTTTGAGAGTACAGGCACTTAACGAAGGAAAGCCAGAAAAAATTGTTGAGAAAATGATTGTTGGCCGTATTGATAAATTTTATAAAGAAATTTGCTTGATGGAACAGCCGTTTATTAAGGATCCTGATCAAACGGTTACGGAGCTTATTAATGGTACGATTGCGAAAATTGGTGAGAACGTGTCTATTCGCCGGTTTACTCGTTTTCAGCTTGGGGAAGGTATCGAAAAGAAATCGAATGATTTTGCCGCTGAAGTTATGGCTGCTGTTAAACAATAACTCATAGAGAACACACTTGTGTTCTCTTATTTTCTAAAAACGTGTATGAATATTAAGAGCGGGGTGTTTTTTTTGGAACAATCAATTTATAAACGGGTTGTGCTAAAAATAAGTGGAGAGGCTATGGCAGGCAATGTCGGCTATGGAATTGATCCATTGACAGTAGATGCCATCGCCCGTGAAGTGAAAAAATCAAGAGAAACAGGCGTGCAAATTGCCATGGTTGTCGGGGGCGGAAATATTTGGCGCGGTCTTGCCGGCAGTGCTAAAGGCATGGATCGGGCAACAGCCGATTATATGGGGATGCTTGCTACGATTATGAATTCACTCGCTCTGCAAGATGCCCTTGAACAGTATGACGTAGATACGAGGGTTCAAACAGCTATTGAAATGAGGCAAATTGCTGAACCTTATATTCGTCGTCGAGCTATTCGTCACTTGGAAAAAGGGCGAGTTGTTATTTTTGCAGCAGGCACGGGAAACCCTTATTTTTCAACAGATACGACAGCCGCCCTCAGGGCTGCTGAAATTGAAGCTGATGTGATTTTGATGGCGAAAAAGAATGCCGATGGTGTTTATGACTGTGATCCGCGTAATAATCCGAATGCCAAGAAATTTAAAGAACTAGACTACATTGAAGTATTGCAGCGTGGTCTGGCTGTAATGGATTCTACAGCTACTTCACTTTGTATGGACAATAAAATTCCCATGATCGTATTTAGTATTGATGAACCAGGCAATATTTTGAAGGCTGTGCTAGGGAAGGATATTGGCACAATTGTGGGAGGGAATAAAAATTGAGTAGTCATGAAATATATACAACCCATGAAGAGAAGATGAAAAAGGCATTAGAAGCTTTGCGTAAGGAACTAGCAACCTTTCGGGCAGGACGGGCAACACCGTCTATTTTGGATAAAGTAACTGTTGATTACTATGGTACGCCGACTCCCATTAACCAGGTTGCGAATGTTTCTGTACCTGAACCACGGATGATTGTGATTCAGCCGTGGGAAAAAACCATGTTAGCTCAAATTGAAAAGGCCATTTTAAAGTCTGATTTAGGACTTATGCCGAATAGTGATGGTGTTATTATTCGTCTTTCTATTCCTCAGTTGACGCAAGAACGTCGTACAGAGCTTGTCAAAATGCTTCATAAGAAAGCGGAAGAAGGACGGGTGGGGATTCGAAATATTCGTCGCGATGCCAATGAACAGCTTAAAAAGTTGGAAAAAGATCGAATTCTTTCGGAAGATGAGCTTAAAAAGGACCAAGAAGCGATGCAAAAATTAACGGATAAATATATTAAGGAAATTGATCAAGCTGCTACAAACAAAGAAAAAGAAATTATGGAAGTCTAAGTTAGCTATGTTGAATGTTACGGGTTATTCTTTGGCTGAAGCTTCTTCCATATTACATAACCATGCTATTGTCTGCGAAATTGTGGAAACTGTACCGCCAAACTGTCGAGCGGAGCTTCAAAAAGACTGTTGGTATGTATTGCGCCAGAATTTTGTAAAGCCAACTATTTGTCAGCTTGTTGTTGCGGCTAAGATTCGCCCTGCTTATTGTTGATGTTGACAACAGCAGTACCTCTGTGGCGGTTTGCCCAAGGGTGCTATTGTAGCTCCTAAACCCCCTCAACAGAGGGGGTTTTCTGTGTAAGTTTAATAGTTTAATAGTGTCTGGAGGTCTCGGTGTGTTAAATTGGTTTTCGAAAAAAAGCTCTGCTGAAGTAGCACCAGAACTGGTTTCTCTTATGGAAAAATTAAATCTAGATAAACTTCCTCGCCACGTTGCGCTTATTATGGATGGTAATGGTCGCTGGGCACAAAAAAAAGGATTGCCAAGGTCTTTTGGACATAAAGCAGGTGCTGAAAAACTTAAAACAATTGTGCGGTTTGCTTCTGACATTGGGATTAGCGCTATCACAGCCTATGCTTTTTCAACGGAAAATTGGAAAAGACCACAAAATGAAGTGGATATATTAATGAGTTTATTTTCTAGTTACTTGACTAACGAAGTAGAAGAATTACATCAAAATCAAGTACGTATTATGTTTAGTGGCGATTTATCACGGTTAGCCAAACCGCTAGAGCAAAAAATGCTTGATGCTGCCCAATATACCCGTAATAATCAGGGACTCACGTTAAATCTTGCCGTAAATTATGGGGGACGCGCAGAACTTGTACGAGCTTTTCGATCACTTGCTGACAAAATAGCCACAGGTGAACTGAAGAGTGATGATATTGGGGAAGATATCATTACGGAATATCTCTATACCGCTTCATTGCCTGATCCGGAATTATTAATCCGTCCGAGTGGCGATTTGCGCTTAAGTAATTTCTTGCTTTGGCAGACGGCTTATACCGAATTATGGTTTACTCCTTTGAATTGGCCTGATTTTACACCACAAGTTTTAGTACAAGCACTACTAGATTTTCAAGCAAGAGATAGACGGTTTGGTGGACTGAAAAAATAAAGTGGGTGTCAACATGCTTGGAAAGCGAATTATTACCGCTCTCATCGGGATGGCTTATACTGTATATGTTATTAATTTTGGTCAATGGCTCTATGCTCTGACAATCACTTTCGTTGCCATGGTGGCATGGCATGAATTTCAACGGATGGTTGCTCAGCAAAATATCCATTGTATTTATTGGCTTGGTATGACAAGTGTTTTATTAGTTTGTTCTACAGCCTGGTTAGGGAATAGCTATGAGGCTCTAGCGATTTTAGTCGGGATGATTTTAATTGCGCTTACGCAATGCATTATTTTTAGACCAGACTGTCAAATTACGGATGCTGCGTTTACTGTTTTGGGAGTTTGTTATATTGGAGTACTCTTTTCCCACCTCATTTTACTTAGATTTTATGAGTCCACGTTCGGTTTGTCCACAACAATGGATCAAGGAACAGCTTATTTATGGATTGCATTCCTTGGAACGTGGGCAAGTGATACCTTTGCTTTTTTTGTTGGTTCAACGTTTGGAAAGCATAAGCTGTGTCCACTCATTAGTCCTGGCAAAACAATTGAAGGATCATTAGGCGGAATGTTTGGTAGTCTACTTGCTGTAGCTTGTTTTGGTTGGTTTATTCATTTAGAATGGATTCATGTTGTAGTACTTGGGCTAATTGTTGGGGTTATGGCACCAGTGGGTGATCTTGTAGAATCCGCAATAAAACGATTTGCGAAAGTCAAAGATTCTGGCACCTTATTACCAGGGCACGGCGGTGTACTTGACAGGTTCGATAGTTTATTATTTGTTGTTCCTGCCGTGTATTATTATGTGTTTGTCTTGCTAGACTAAAGGAGTAATTATGCAGACTATTGCTATTTTAGGAAGTACGGGATCAATTGGTACACAAACATGTGACGTTATTTTTCATCATCAAGACTTATTTAAAGTATCGGCACTGGCCGCATTAAAAAATGATGAATTACTTGAGAAACAAATTCGCCTTCTTCAGCCTCGGATGGCTGTTCTTGTTGATGAACAAGCAGCCAGGAGGCTTCGCAGGCGTTATAGCGGTCCGACAAAGATATTGAGTGGACCTGAAGGATTAATTGTTGCAGCAACAGAAGGGGAGACACAGACAGTTGTGACTTCTCTTGTGGGGTTTGCCGGTCTTCGGCCCACAATTGCAGCTATTCGCGCGGGTAAAAATATTGCTTTAGCGAATAAAGAAACCCTTGTTGCAGCCGGAGAAATTGTGACAAAGTTAGTTGCACAGTATCATGTGAGGTTACTCCCTGTCGATAGTGAGCATAGTGCTATTTTTCAATGTTTGCAGGCAATTCAGAGACCCGAGTTGCATAAACTATATTTGACTGCATCAGGCGGACCTTTTCGGGACCTTACAGCCCAAGAGCTTTCACAAGTTACTTTAGAGCAGTGTCTGAAGCATCCTACATGGTCCATGGGACCGAAGATTACCATCGATTCTTCCACACTAGCCAATAAGGGTTTGGAAGTGATTGAGGCTCATTATTTATTCGATGTGTCTTATGAAAACATTACCGTTGTCATTCATCCACAAAGTATTGTTCATTCTATGATTCAAACGGTAGATGGTTCAGTGATTGCGCAGCTTGGGCAGCCGGATATGCGTCTTCCTATTCAATATGCTCTTTCTTATCCGGCGCGACTAGCAGGCAGTTATCCTGTGCTAGATTTTAAAGACATGATGTCACTGAGTTTTTCAGCGCCTGATATGGTGCGTTTTCCAGCACTAAAACTCGCCTATGACGTAGGCAAACTCGGCGGTACTTTTCCTTGCGTTTATAACGCTGCCAATGAAACGGCTGTAACGGCTTTTATGCATCAGCAAATTTCTTATCAGGATATTGCCTGCATTATTGAGCAAGTCGTCAGAAAACATACATATGCAGCCGATAGTTTGTCCATTGATGAGATTTTTGCTGCCGATGAATGGGCTCGTATTTTCGCGGCTGAACGAATCAGCCTTATTTCCGGTAAGTAATTTTTATAAGGTGGTGAGCACTTGTTATCAACAACGATCATTGCAACTGTCTTTGTTTTTGGGTTGTTAGTTTTTTTTCATGAACTCGGGCATTTTATGACAGCCAAATGGACAGGAATGCGCGTCGATGAATTTGCTATTGGTTTTGGCCCCAAAATTGCTTCTTATCGCAAGGGCGAAACACTTTATTCGTGGCGTCTCATTCCCCTCGGCGGTTTTAATAAGATTGCTGGGATGGATCCTGATGAGAAGCAAGATGAACGATCTTTTCAATCTAAGCCGTTAGCATCGAGAATTCTCGTGATTATTGCTGGCTCAATGATGAATTTTATTTTACCTATTGTGTTGTTTATGATCGTCTTTTTAGCTTCTGGTGTGGATGAAGCTTCGACACAGCCTGTCCTTGGAACGCTGCTCCCGAATCGTCCGGCAGCAACTTCGGGGTTTAACGAAGGGGACCGCATAGTTAGTATTAATGGTCAGTCTATTGAATCTTGGAAACAGTTTGTTGCCATTATTCAAGCAAGTGCCAATCAAACGCTGGATATTACAATTGAGCGAGATGGGCAGACTCAGATTAAAACGCTTGTTCCCGAATTTGATGCCAAGGCCAATCGTGCTGTCGTGGGCGTCATGCCGATTATTCATCATCATGTAGCAGGAGTTTTTGAGGCGATAGTCTTAGCAGGCAAGCAAACTTATTTTGTTGCAGGGGCCATGCTGACAGGTATTGCACAAATGATTACAGGTCAGGTTGCAGCTGAAGTGGCGGGTCCGATTGGTGTTGCTCAGCTGACGGGACAGGTAGCTCAGATGGGACTGATTCCGCTGTTACAATTTGCAGCTTTTTTAAGCATTAATTTAGGGCTGATTAATCTGTTCCCTGTACCTGTGTTAGATGGGGGTCATGTTGTTACTCTGTTAGTAGAAGGATTGCGTGGCAAACCGTTAAGTCATAGGAGCACCTATCTTGTACAAATGATTGGCATGGCACTGCTTCTTATGTTAATGATCTTTGCGACAATGAAGGATATTGTGCGGTTGAATCTATTTTAATCTGATAAGAGTGAAGTGAGCGAATTGGAACGAAAAAACACCCGTAAAATTAAAATTGGCAATGTCTTTGTTGGTGGCAATGCCCCCATTTCTGTTCAATCAATGACAAACACGAAAACACATGACATTTGTGCTACGACAGAGCAAATTAAGGAACTTGTGGATGCAGGTTGTGATATTGTTCGTCTAGCGATTCCAGATGAACAGGCCGCACAGGCTATTGAACAGATTAAAGTTCAGACGGATATTCCCTTAATTGCTGATATTCACTTTGATTATCGGTTGGCTCTCATGGTTATAGAGCGAGGGATTGATGCTTTGCGCATCAATCCGGGTAATATTGGCGGCAAAGAAAATGTTCAAGCTGTTGTTAAGGCAGCTAAAAAACAACAAATACCCATTCGGATCGGTGTGAATGCTGGATCATTAGATAAAAAGTTTTTAGCTAAGTATGGCGGACATCCAACAGCAGAGGCTCTTGTGGCCAGTGCTATGGAGCATGTTCGTTTGTTAGAGCAGGAAGATTTTTTTGATATTAAAATTTCTCTCAAGGCCCATGATGTATCCTTGACGATTGCTGCCTATCGGCTTATGTCACAAACAGTCAATTATCCACTGCACTTAGGTATTACAGAGGCTGGCACTTATCATTCGGGTGTGGTTAAATCAGCTGTGGGGATTGGCACGTTGCTAGCCGAAGGAATTGGTGATACTCTTCGCGTATCACTTACAGGAAATCCTGTTCATGAAGTCAAGGTAGGCAATGAAATCTTAAAGTCCCTAGGGCTTAAAGAATATGGGCCAACACTTATTTCTTGTCCGACCTGTGGGCGTTGTAACATTGATTTAGCCTCGATTGCATCGCAAGTAGAGGCACGGCTTGCTGAAATAAAAGTACCCCTTACAGTGGCTGTCATGGGTTGCGTTGTCAATGGACCCGGGGAGGCCAAAGAAGCAGATGTTGGTATCGCAGGTGGCAAGGGTGAAGGTCTTGTGTTTCGCAAGGGCGAAATTGTACGTAAAGTAGCAGAAGATCAGCTTGTTGCCGCTTTGTTTGAAGAAATTAACCATCAGATAGAAAAGTAGGAGGATTACACATGCGCGCATCACAACTTTATGCACCAACACTGAGGGAATCGCCAGCTGAAGCGGAAATTATTAGTCATAAATTAATGTTTCGTGCCGGTATGATTCGTAAAGCGGCTGGTGGCGTTTATACCTATTTGCCGTTAGCACTAAGGGTACTAAAAAAAATTGAAAATATTATTCGTCAAGAAATGGATGCTGCAGGTGGCCAGGAATTATTAATGCCTATTATGCAGCCAGCAGAACTTTGGAAAGAAAGCGGCCGCTGGGATGTATACGGCGATGAAATGTTTCGCCTAAAAGACAGGCATGAGCGGGATTTTTGTTTGGGACCTACGCACGAAGAAATGATTACAACTCTCATTCGTTCAGAAGTTCGGTCGTATCGTCAATTACCGCTTCTGTTGTATCAAATTCAAAACAAATATCGTGATGAGCGTCGTCCACGCTTTGGATTGATGCGTGGTCGCGAATTTATTATGAAAGATTTGTATTCTTTTGATCGTGATGAAGCAGGACTTCAAGAAAGTTATCAAAAAATGTATGATGCTTATAATCGTATTTTTAGTCGTTGCGGACTCAAGTTTCGGCCTGTAGAGGCCGATTCGGGGCAGATTGGTGGAAGTGGCTCTCATGAATTTATGGCTTTGGCTGATTCAGGCGAAGCTGCCGTTGTTTTTTGTTCCAAATGTGATTATGCAGCCAATGTGGAAAAGGCCGAACTTGCGCCCATTATGGCCCCGCAGGAAGAGTTATTACCCCTTGAGTCCATTCATACGCCTGGAACGAAGACAATTGAAGAAGTTTGCCAGTTTCTACATGTGCCACAGGAAAAAACTATTAAAAGTCTTGTTTATCAGACTGAAAAAGGTCTCGTCATGGCACTTGTTCGTGGCGATCATGCTGTCAATGAAGTGAAAGTACAAAATGCTTTGAGGTGTTTGGAACTGCAATTGGCTGATGAAAGAATGATTGAAGAAAAGATTCAGAGTGTCGCTGGGTTTATTGGACCGATTGGCATTCAGTCTGTAAAAGTGATTGCTGATCCTTCTGTCATGAATATGGTCAATGCTATTTGCGGCGCTAATGAACAGGACAAGCATTACAAAAATGTTAATCCTAAGCGGGATTTTACACCGGATGTTATGAAGGATATCCGTTTGATTGCAGAGGGTGATCCTTGTCCTCACTGCGGGGCATCTGTTCAAACAGCGCGCGGAATTGAAGTTGGGCAGGTGTTTAAGCTTTATACCAAGTACAGCGAATCTCTTGGTGCTACTTATTTAGATGAAAACGGCAAGGATAAACCTTTTGTTATGGGCTGTTATGGGATTGGCGTCAGCCGCACACTTGCTTCAGCTATAGAGCAGCAACATGATGAAAATGGTATTATCTGGCCTGTAGCTATTGCACCTTACCATGCCGTTGTCATTCCTGTTAATGCCAAAGATTCCGCGCAGTTAGAACTTGCTACAATAGTTTATCATACGCTGAATCAAGCAGGTATTGAAACGGTTTTGGATGATCGCAAAGAACGACCGGGTGTAAAATTCAAGGATGCTGATCTGATTGGTTATCCCTTAAAAATCACGATTGGACCCAAAACGATGAGCGAAGGTCAAATTGAGGTTAAAGTCCGTAAGACTGGGGAGCAGTTTTTCTTTCCTATGGCTGATTATGTTGCCGAAGTTCAGCAACTATTACGGTGACAATGACGTTTTTTTATGTCAAATAAGCTTTGTCAAAAAAACAGCGTAGATTTTATGCGCTGTTTTTTTCCGATTGAAGATATTGTACCCTTTGTCAGATGTGGTACAATAGAAAGATGAATAGAATTGGGAGCGAAGCGCATGTATAGCTATTGTGTTATTCCGGCTCAGGATCACTGTAAAGAATTTTTTGCTTTTGTTGATCATCTCGAGGCTTCGGTTCATGATAAAGAACTGTTTCGCAGTAGTAAAATCGAAAAGGTAGAAGTCGATACAGTGAAAGGTGGCTGGGAAGTTTTATTATCTGTCAAACAAACCTTGCCAGGTGAGCTGATTCAGCAGGCCCAGTCTTATTTGGCTTCACACTGCGGCTTAAACTACGTAAAGTTTATTGTTGTTTCAGGAAGTTTGGCAGACTATCTTAAGGTGAATTGGCAAAATTTTATTGAACAAGTCGTCAAACAAGACAGCGGGCTTAAGCATTTGCTGATCAAAGCGAAATGGACCTGCTCCGTCGAGACTCTTGCCATCGAGATTTTTGGACAGACAGCCGTTTATATGCTTGAAAAGTATGGCATTGCACAACGTATGGAGCAGTTAATTTTCAAGCAATTTGGCCATAAAATAGCTGTAGACTTTATTTGTCTGGAAGAAACAGCTCCAGTAGCAGCTGGTAACGATGATTTTATGACAACTGAATATTTAGAGGCTTTAGAAGAACATCTGACAGAGCAGCACGACAAAGTTCAGGAGAGTCCGGTTATTTTCGGGAAAAATTTTCGTGATGAACCGGTACCTATTCATAGCATACAGGAAGAACAACGTCATATTGCTTTTGAGGGAGTGCTCGTACAATTCGAATTGAAAGAATTGCGTTCCGGTCGATTTTTATTGACCTTTGATTTGTCAGATGAAACAGATGGTATCAGCGGTAAGGCCTTTTTTGATAATAAGGAACAGTTTGATAAGGTGTCAATTGCCTTGAAGAAAGGTATGATGATTCGAGTCAAAGGAACCGTGCAATATGACAAATATGCTTTAGAACTTGTCATGTTTGCTGACAGTATTTGCCGTGGGCATGCTAAAGCGCAGCGCAAAGATGAGGCTAAGAATAAGCGCATTGAACTTCATGCTCATACTAAAATGAGTACTTTAGATGGTGTGGCAGCAACAAAAAGCCTGATCCAAACAGCCGCAGATTGGGGCCACACGGCGATTGCTATTACGGATCATGGTGTTGTACAAGCTTTTCCAGAGGCGCAAGACGTTGCCGAAAAAGCGGGGATCAAAATCATCTATGGTATGGAAGGTTATTTGTGCGAAGAAGACATTACTAAGTCTCATCACGTCATTATTTTGGCAAAAAACTTGATTGGACTGCGCAATCTTTATCGCATTGTATCCTTATCACATTTGAAATATCTTTATCGGCGGCCACGTGTTCCGCGTCAAATTCTTATAGAACATCGCGAAGGATTGCTCATTGGCTCAGCTTGTGAGGCGGGGGAATTGATTCGCGCCATTGTTGCAGGTGCTTCTGAAGAAGACTTGCTTAAAATAGCCGCTTTTTACGATTACCTTGAAATTCAGCCGATTTTAAATAATGAATTTTTGGTCAGGCAAGGTCTTGTACCTGATGATGAAGGATTGCGTCAAATCAATAGAACGGTTTACAAATTGGGTGAAATTTTAGGCAAAAAGGTTGTTGCTACAGGCGATGTGCATTTTTTGCATCCTGAAGATGCCATTTACCGTGAAATTTTAATGAGTGGTCAAGGCTTTCGGGATGCCAACCAACAGCCGCCCTTATATTTGCATACGACAGATGAAATGCTCGCTGAATTTGATTACCTTGGCAAGGAAAAGGCTTATGAAGTCGTTGTTACGAATCCTCAATTTATTAGTGACATGGTGGAACATTTTAAGCCAATTCCAGATGAACTCTATTCACCGCAGATACCCGGGGCAGAAGAAGCCATTGAAAGCATGTCTTATAGTAAGGCCAAGGCTCTTTATGGCGACCCACTGCCTGAAATTGTGGCTGAGCGTTTGAAAACAGAATTGGATTCTATTATTAACCATGGCTTTGCTGTACTCTATTTGATTGCCCATAAACTTGTAAAAAAATCGCTTGACGACGGCTATCTTGTTGGCTCGCGGGGATCTGTTGGCTCCTCTTTTGTTGCTCATATGACAGATATTACGGAGGTAAATTCGCTGCCACCTCATTATTTATGCCCGATATGCAAGCATAGTGAATTTATTACTGATGGATCTTATGGCAGCGGATTTGACCTTCCTGATAAAGATTGCCCTCACTGCTTAAAACCTATGGTAAAAAACGGTCACGACATTCCTTTTGCTGTTTTCATGGGATTCCATGGTGATAAGGTTCCTGATATTGATCTTAATTTTTCCGGTGATTATCAGCCTGTAGCTCATAAATATACAGAAGAACTGTTTGGTAAAGATAATGTATTTCGTGCCGGCACAATTGCTACTATTGCTGATAAAACAGCTTATGGTTTTGTTAAAAATTATTTTAATGATCGTGGTGAAACGGTGCGCAATGCCCGTATTAATTATCTTATTGCTGGTTGTACAGGCGTTAAACGAACAACAGGACAACATCCGGGCGGTATCATGGTTGTACCGCGCGATATGGATATTCACCATTTTTCACCTATTCAGTATCCGGCAGATGATAAAAAATCGTTAACAATTACGACACATTTTGATTATCATTCTATTAGTAGCCGTCTCGTTAAACTTGATATTCTCGGTCATGATGATCCGACGGTGATTCGGATGCTCGAAGATTTGACAGGAATTGACGCTAAGACCATTCCTTTTGATGATGCTGAGACAATGAGTCTATTTTCTTCTACAGAGGCGTTAAAGGTGAAGTCATCTGATCTTGGCAGCACAGTGGGCACCTATGGCATTCCTGAGTTTGGCACGAAATTTGTCAGACAGATGCTAGACGATACAAAACCGCAAAAGTTTAGTGAACTTGTACGTATCAGTGGATTTTCTCATGGTACGGATGTATGGCTAAATAATGCCCAGGAATTGATTCGCTCGGGCACAGCCCAGGTATCTGAAACCATTTCGGCTCGCGATGATATTATGATGTACTTAATTCATAAAGGCGTTGACCCGTCGGATTCGTTTAAAATTATGGAAAGTGTCCGAAAGGGCAAGGGCGTGAAACCCGATGCAGTGGAAAAAATGCAAGCTAAACAAGTCCCTGCCTGGTATATTGAATCGTGTCAAAAAATTAAATATATGTTTCCACGTGCCCATGCTGTGGCTTATGTCATGATGGCTTATCGCATTGCTTATTGCAAAGTGCACTACCCCCTCGCTTATTATGCTTCTTATTTTACGGTTCGTGCCGCTGAATTTGATGCCGAACTTGTGGCTTCAGGGCTGGTTGCTGTACGTAAAAAACTCAATGAGTTTGAACAAAAAGGGAACACTTTGTCAGTGAAAGAGAAAAGCATGCAAACCATTCTTGAAATTGTCCTCGAAATGTATTTGCGTGGTTTTAAGGTCCATAAAGTGGATTTATATCACTCAGCTGCCTCGAAATTTACCATTACTGAAGATGGACTTTTGCCGCCTCTTGCAGGACTGCAAGGCTTAGGGACGAATGCGGCCATCAATATCGTGAAAGCACGTACAGAAAGGGCTTTTTCATCTATTGAAGATTTACGTAATCGTAGTCATATTTCTAAAACAATTATCGAAATTCTACGTGAGCATGGTTGTCTTGAGGGGATGTCAGAGACTGATCAAATGATGTTGTTTGCCTAAAGCTCCTTTTTTCACTGTTTCTTCAGTTGTAAAATGAATATTCTCATGCTATACTGTATATAGTATGTAATTATTGTGTTTTCCAAGAGAGTGGGCCTAGACCCACTCTTTAGTCTTATGGGTGAAACTCAATCTAACAAGTATAACAAGTTACATTTTTAGGAAACAATAACCGTAATGCATGTATGGGGGTAGATTTTGATGAAGACAGAACGGATCGAGGAGCTTGTGGAAAATCTTGTTATTGACATCATCCAAGACCGCGACATAGAAGTTGTTGATGTGGAATATGTAAAAGAGCATGACTGGTTTTTGCGGGTTTATCTTGATAAAATCGGTGGGATCGAATTAGATGACTGTCAACTTGTCAGTGAGCAATTAGAAGACAAACTGGAGAAGTTAGACCCCATTCCAGGTAGCTATTATTTGGAAGTATCTTCTCCCGGACTTGATAGACAGCTTCGCAAAGAGCGTGATTTTATTCGCCACAAAGGGGATAAAGTTGAGTTACATACATTTGCACTGGTAAATGGCAAAAAGTCCTTTGTAGGTGTTTTAAACGGAGCGGATCAAGGCAAAATTTACTTGGATATAAATGGTATTCAGTGTGAATTTGATAAAGAAAACGTATCTCAAGTGCGACTTTATCTCGAATTTTAATGGAAAAATTGAATAGGGGGAAAATAAATGAATGCAGAATTTATGCAGGCTTTTGAACAATTAGGCCGTGAGAAAGGAATTTCACCTGTTGTACTCTTTGATGCCATTGAAGCTGCTTTAATTTCAGCGTATAAACGGAATTTTGGCTCTGCGCAGAATGTGCGGGTTTCGCTGGATCGGACGACAGGAGAAATTCATGTGTACGCCCGTAAAACTGTTGTGGAAGAGGCACAAGATATACGACTTGAAATGTCTCTTGCTGATGCGCGTAGTCTTGATATGCGCTATGAACTGGAAGATGTTGTTGAAGTGGAAGTTACGCCAAAAAACTTTGGTCGTATTGCCGCACAAACAGCGAAACAAGTTGTTGTACAGCGCATTAGAGAGGCCGAGCGGGGCATGATCTATGAAGAATTTTCTAGTCGCGAAAGTGATATTGTCAATGGTATTGTGCAGCGCATTGAACAAAAAAATGTCTTTGTTGATCTCGGCAAAGCTGAAGCTATTTTAGCACCGTCGGAACAAATGCCAGGTGATACTTATAAACATGGGGATCGCGTAAAGACCTATATTATTGAAGTGAAAAAAACGACGAAGGGTCCGCAAATTCTTGTTTCACGTACCCATCCGGGGTTATTGAAGCGTTTGTTTGAATTAGAAGTTCCGGAAATCCATGATGGCATTGTGGAGATCAAATCGGTAGCGCGTGAACCGGGGCTTCGTTCTAAGATTGCTGTTCATTCACGTGATGAAGATATCGATCCTGTGGGCGCCTGTGTAGGTCATAAGGGCATGCGCGTACAAACCATTGTGAATGAACTGAAGGGTGAAAAAATTGATATTGTCAAATGGAATGCTGATCCAGCCAAATATATTGCTAACGCCCTCAGTCCTGCCAAGGTTGTTTCTGTTGAAGTAAGTGAAGCAGAAAAAATGTCCAAAGTCATTGTTCCTGATTATCAACTTTCCTTAGCTATTGGCAAAGAAGGTCAAAATGCCCGACTCGCTGCAAAATTGACGAGTTGGAAAATTGATATCAAGTCAGAGTCACAGGCGCAGGCTCTTGAGGAGTAGGTATGATGAAACAAAAAAAAATTCCACAACGGATGTGTGTGGGCTGTCAAGAAATGAAAAACAAGAAAGAATTATTACGAATTGTCCGGTCGCCTGAAGGTGAAGTGACAATTGATTTAACAGGAAAAAAATCTGGACGTGGAGCTTATGTTTGTAAAAGTAAGGCATGTTTGGAACAAGCGGTAAAAGCCAAACGGCTTGAACGTTCTTTAAAACAACCGATCGATCCAGCAGTATATCAAATGTTACTGGCTGAATTGGAGAAAATATGAGTGAGAACAAGCTTTTTTCATTGCTTGGTTTGGCACAAAAAGCTGGGAAAATAGCTTCAGGAGATGCGAAGGTACAAAAAACAGTCAAGGCCGGACAGGCTAAGCTGCTTATTGTGGCAAGTGATGCTTCTGAACTTACCCAAAAATCCTATCGTGATATGGCGAGTTTTTATCACGTCCAGTTGATAGCTAGTTTTACGAAAGATCAGCTCGGTTTAGCCGTTGGTAAAGGAAAACGAGCTGCTTTGGTTGTTATGGATGAGGGCTTTTCAAAAGCAATGTGTAAGGAGTTTAGTCAAATGGGAGAGTAAGAAAGTTGGAGGTGGCTCAATGTCAAAATACAGAATATATGAATTAGCCAAAGAGTTTAATACGACAAGTAAAGTCATTATTGATATTTTAGAACGGAATAATATGCCAGCGAAGAATCACATGAGTAGTGTCGATGATACGGCCAAAGCCGTTGTTGATCGAACTTTTGCTCGTAAATCAGCACCTATCGATTTGCCTGCAGAAAAACGGAGCGTGCCCACTGCTACTCCTAAGGCACCAGAAAAATCAGTTCCTGTGGTAAAACCCGCAGGTTTAGGGTCCAATCGGTCTTCTGCACCAGCTAATTCAGGTTATAGCAGAACTAATAACCGACCGAATTCCTATAATAATTCGAGCAGTCAAACAGGGACAAATCATACATCGAATCCAAATCGTTCGTCTTATTCGCGACCGGATCAACGGCGAACTACTCCGACGTCAGGAACGAATGCCTCGCAGTCTACAGGTGGTCAGTATCAACAGCGGACTTATTCCAATAATAATAATCGTTCTACAAGCAATCGTCCGGATCAACGCAGTACATCTTCCACAGCGGGGCAGCATAATCAAAATCGACCTTACAACCATACTGCGCCACATAGTTCCACATCAAATTCTTCAGCAGCAAGAACTTCAAATTTTACACCATCAAGAACAACATCTACGACAGGCAGTTCAACGCAGCAGAATCGTTCGAATTCCTCTTATAATCGTCCGCAGTCCACGAATAATCGTCCGACTGCTTCTAATCGGCAGCAGTCATTTTCTAATAATCGTGGACCGAATCAGTCAAATTATCGTGGCGGCAGTAATAATCAGTCTCGTAATGCCAGTCAAAATCGGAATCGGCCGCAGAATCAGAATAGGCATCGTAATAATCACCAGCAAGTACCTCAAACGCCACGCGTGGAAATTCCAAAGCCGACGCATGTTCAAGTGGGCGAATTAATTACTGTAAAAGATTTTGCAGCAAAATGTAATCGTTCTATTGGAGAAATTATTAAAAAATTGATGACACTGGGTGTTATGGCTGCCATTAACCAAGAAATTGATTTTGATACAGCTACTTTGGTAGGTACTGAATTTGGTGTGACAGTTGAACCTTTGCCACCTGAAGCCGATTTGACGGAAATACCGGAAATTATTGATGAACCTGAGTCACTCTTGCCTCGTTCACCTGTTGTTACTGTTATGGGACATGTCGATCATGGTAAGACATCTTTATTGGATAGTATTCGTAAAGCCAATGTAACAGCCTCTGAAGCTGGCGGTATTACGCAGCATATTGGTGCTTATCAAGTGAATTATCAAGGCAAGCGCATTGTCTTTTTAGATACACCTGGACATGAAGCTTTTACAGCCATGCGAGCTCGTGGTGCGCAAGTGACAGATATTTCTATCCTTGTTGTTGCAGCAGACGATGGTGTTATGCCTCAGACGATTGAAGCCATTAATCATTCAAAATCAGCCAAAGTGCCGATTATTGTTGCCATTAATAAAATGGACCGCCCTGGTGCTAATCCAGATGTAGTAAAACAGCAGTTATCTGAACATGGACTGATCCCTGAAGATTGGGGCGGCGATACTATTATGGTCCCTGTTTCTGCACAAAAGAAGACAGGTATTGCGGATTTACTTGAAATGGTTTTGCTTGTAGCAGAAATGCAAGAATTGAAAGCTAATCCCAATCGGACTGCCTACGGAACCATTATTGAAGCAGAACTTGATAAGGGACGCGGGCCTGTTGCAACTGTTTTAATTCAAAAAGGCACGCTGCACATCGGTGATTCCATTATTGCTGGTACAGCGCATGGCAAGGTTCGTGCGATGACAAATGAGCGCGGTGAAAAGGTTAAAAAAGCCGGGCCTTCAACACCTGTTGAAGTACTGGGACTTTCTGATGTACCACTCGCTGGCGATATTTTAGAAGCTGTTGATGAAAAGGTTGCGCGTCTTGTTGCTGATAAGCGGATTGCGAAGAAACGTACGGAAGATATGCAGCATTCCTCAAAGATTTCACTTGATGATTTGTTTGAGCAAATTAAAGAGGGAAACTTAAAAGAATTAAATATTGTTGTGAAAGCCGATGTGCAAGGTTCCATTGAGGCTCTGAAGCAAGCTCTTGTGAACCTTAAAAATGAGGAAGTAAGAGTTAATGTCATTCATGCAGCTGTTGGTGCCATTAATGAATCAGACGTCTTGCTTGCATCCGCCTCGAATACCCTCATTATTGGTTTTAACGTTCGCCCTGATGCCAATGCCAGAAAAGCAGCAGAAGCAGAAAAGGTGGATATCCGTACGTATCGTGTCATTTATGATGCCATCAATGATGTGCAAGCTGCCATAACAGGCATGTTGGCTCCAACATTTAAAGAAAATATTTTGGGACGTGTTGAAGTACGTAAAGTCATTAATATTCCACAGGGTGTAGTCGCTGGGTCTTACGTGCTTGAAGGAAAAATCTCTAATAAGTCCCAAGTTCGCATTATTCGTGATGGCGTTGTTATTCACGAAGGTGTTGTAGATGGATTGAAACGTTTTAAAGACGATGCGAAAGAGGTTGCCGCTGGCTACGAGTGCGGTGTGACCATTGAAAAATTCCGTGATATTAAAGAAGGCGATATTTTTGAAGCCTTTATTATGGAAGAAGTCAAGAAAAGCAGTTAAGGTTTTGTGAGAAACGGGGGAAAAACTATGGGACAACTGCGTGTTGAAAAAGTGCAGGAACTCATTAAGCAAGAACTGAGTAAAATGATTTTAACAGAACTAAAAGATCCGGGTATTGGCTTTGTTACAGTGACACAGGTCGAAGCAACCGGCGATTTGCGTAGCGCCAAAGTCTATTTGAGTTTGCTTGGTAGTGATGAAGAAAAAGCGCAGACTTGGAAGGCTTTAGAGCGTGCGCTTGGTCATATGCGTAGTGAAATAGGCAAGCGTATTCGTCTGCGTCTTACACCTGAACTGACTTTACATTTAGACAAATCCATTGATTACAGCACACACATTGAGAAATTGCTGCTGAAAATTAAATCAGAAGAGGACGGAAAGTAAATATGGAAGTGTCTTTCGCTACAATTGGTGAATTACTTGACCGTCATCAGCATTTTATCTTAACGCCTCATATGCATCCAGATGGGGATTGTCTCGGTTCCATGCTTGGTTTATATCACTATCTTGTGAGCCGTGGTAAAAAAGTCGAAATGTTTCTTGACGATACCGTTCCATCTTCTTTTGCTTTTTTTCCTGGCGTGAGTGTTATTAAACAGCCTCAGCATGTTAAAGCGGATCTATTGATCGTTCTTGATGCTAGTGATGTAGATCGTTTAGGTCGCGTAAAAGAGCAGGTAGATGCTCCTATTTTAAATATCGATCATCATGTATCAAACACTCATTTTGCTGAGTATTGGCTTGTTGATTCTTCTGCTTCGGCTACAGCTGAAATTGTCTATGGCCTGTTAAAACATCTTCAGGCCACTATTACAACAGATATGGCTGTCTGTCTTTATACGGGTATTGTTACAGACTCAGGTTTTTTCCGTTATGCTAACACTTCACCTAAAACCATGCGGTATGGTGCTGAACTAATGGAGCAGGGCGTAAGACCGCATGTGATTGCTGAATTGCTTGAAACGCGTTCGTTAGAAAGTCTGACGATTATGGCAGATGTTCTTCGTACACTCGAATTTTATGCGGACAACCAAATTGCAGTCATTACAATTAGTCCTGAAATCACCGCCAAGGGGAGTGATTATACGGAAGGTTTAATTAATTATCCTCGCAGTATTGAGCATGTTGAAATTGCTGTTATGTTTAAAATTGTCGATGCAAATACTGTACGGATTAGCTTGCGATCAAACAATGTTGATGTAAGCGCCATTGCTGTAGCATTTGGCGGTGGCGGACACATTCGGGCGGCAGGTTGTACGTTTAGTGGGTCCATTATTGAGGCCAAACAGCGTATAATTGAACTCTCAACAGCAACTTTGGCTGGTCAACAATGATTTCAGGACTCATTAATTTTTTAAAACCGCCTGGCATGACCTCTCATGATGTCGTGTCCTTTATTCGGCGTACGTATGGACTGAAAAAAGTTGGTCACGCCGGTACCCTTGATCCAGCTGCAGCAGGTGTATTACCTGTTGCATTGGGGCAGGCTACGCGGCTTTTGGAGTATATGACAGATACAAATAAGACCTATCGTGTAGAATTAACCTTCGGATATGAGACAGATACAGGTGATGAGGCAGGTCAAATCATTCAAACAAGCACTGTGCGCCCCAAAAAAGCGGCGATGGAGGCGTGTTTGTCTACTTTTGTTGGTACAATTGAACAAGTGCCGCCCATGTACTCTGCCATCAAAGTAGACGGGAAAAAACTGTACGACTTAGCACGTCAAGGAATTTCAATCGATGTTAAGGCGCGACAAATTATGATTGAATCGATTGAACTATTAACTACTACGGAAAATAAAATTTTATTTGATGTTACTTGTTCTAAGGGGACTTATATTCGAACCTTGTGTTTAGATATCAGTCACCGCCTTGGAACGTATGGAACGATGACATTTTTACTGCGAACACAAGTGGGTGATTTTCGGATTGATCAAGCCGCGACAGCTGAAGAAATCCAAAAAGAGCCAGACAAATGGTTGCTACCGATTGAATATGCCGTACGCTCTTTGCCTCGTATGCATGTTAATTGTGAGCAGTCCGATCATTTTTTGCATGGCCGATCATTTTCTACTTTACTGACTCATGGGGAAATTTATTCTGTTTTTGATGAACAAGAATCTTTGCTTGGAATAGGAAAAGTTGCTGATTCGGGCTTGATTATTTCTCCAGTAAAAGTGATTGCAGTATCCTAAGAGGAGAATAAAATGGAAATTTTCACACAATTAGCTGATTTACCACAGGGACTTACAAATACTGCAATTGCCCTAGGTACTTTTGATGGGATGCATATTGGACATAAAAAAATCGTTCAGCGTGTTATTCAGTTTGCTAAACTAAGTGGTGGCACGAGCGTCATGTTTACTTTTAGCAATCATCCGCGGTCTGTTCTATTTCCTGACCATGCGCCTAAGTTATTAATGAGTCAGGGAAAAAAAGCTGAATTGCTTGAAACGCTTGGACTTGACATGCTTGTGACCATTCCATTTACAACGGATTTTTTAAAATTTTCTCCAGATGAATTTGTACAGTTACTTCTGAAGCGTTTTCAGCCAGCACTGCTTGTTGTGGGAGCCAATTATTGCTATGGCTATAAGGGGCAGGGGACGAGTAAAACGCTATTATCAGCAGGGCGGGAAAATGGTTTTGCTGTGGAAGTCTCACCCATCATTACGGTAGCCGGGCACGCAGTAAGTTCAACAACGATTCGGAAACTTATTGAAAATGGTCAGTTAAAGCGTGCTGCTATGTTTTTAGGCCAGTTATATGAATTAGAAGGACCTGTTGTTGATGGCGATAAGCGGGGGCGTGTTCTGGGATTTCCAACAGCCAATATTTTTATTGAATCAGCCATGTTATTGCCTAGCGATGGTGTTTATGCTGTTCAGTTCATTTTAAATAACCAAGTTTATCAAGGACTCGCTAATGTGGGGGTCAATCCGACATTTCGTGGTGAGGAACGACGTTTAGAAGTCTTTTTATTGAATTTTTCCGGCGATTTATATGGCGAAAAGGTTCGTATCGCTTTTCTTGATAAAATTCGCCATGAAAGGGTATTTCAAAATGGTGAGCGTTTAGTTGAGCAAATTCAGCAGGATATTGCTGTAGCTAAACGGATATTTTCACTTCGATAGGCTGTTTTTTAGAGCCTATTTACTTTGCTCTTATCTTGTGGTAAAATTAATCAGTATTCAAAATAAAACCATAGCAAGGATTTTCGATTCTCCAACGAAATCTTTGGCTATTGGGGATTATGGAAAGAAAAGGAGGTGACCACCATGTTGACACCTGATTTGAAACAACAGTTAATCGAGCAGTACCGTGTACATGAAAATGATACGGGATCGCCTGAAGTACAAATTGCTATTTTAACTGAACGGATCAATTATTTGACGGAGCATTTAAAAGAGCACAAAAAAGACCATCATTCACGTCGTGGATTGTTAAAAATGGTCGGTCAGCGTCGTGGATTATTAAATTATCTTCGTGATAATAATATCGATCGCTACCGTACTATTCTTGAAAAATTAAATCTGCGTAAATAATAAAAGCGGGTTATACCCGCTTTTTTATTTTATTTAGATTAAATTGAAATAAAAAAGGAAATAATAAAAAAAATGTCGAAGAGATTTAATTTGAACAATAATGGGTTACGAAAGAGGAGGATCGCCCGGTATGCAGAGTTTCTCTATGGAAATAGGTGGAAGAAAACTGACCGTTGAAACAGGAAAAATGGCAAAACAGGCCAATGGTGCCGTGTTAGTTCGTTATGGAGATACAGCGGTGCTTGTGACTGCAACAGCATCAGCTGAACCACGGGAAGGCGTGGATTTTTTCCCGCTTACTGTTGATTATGAAGAAAAATTATATGCAGTTGGTAAAATTCCTGGTGGATTTATTAAACGTGAGGGTCGCCCCAGCGAATCGGCTATCCTCACTTGTCGGTTAATTGATCGGCCAATTCGTCCTTTATTTGCCGATGGTTTCCGCAATGATGTCCAGATTATTGCCACAGTCTTATCTGTTGACCAAAACAATCCACCGGATATGGCAGCTATGATTGGCGCTTCCTGTGCTTTAAGCATTTCTGATATTCCATTTAATGGCCCTATCGGTGGTGTACGTATGGGCTTAATTGATGGCCAATTGATTGTGAATCCTACGGTAGAACAACAGGCAGCTAGTGACTTAAATCTTGCTGTAGCTGGTACGAAAAATGCTATTTCAATGGTTGAAGCGGGCGCTCATGAAGTGAGTGAAGAAACAGTCTTGTCAGCCATTGCAAAGGGTCATGAGGTCATTTGTGAGATTGTAGCCATGCAGGAAAAGATGATGGCTGAGATCGGAAAGACGAAACGTGAAGTAAAACTTTTTGTTGTGGATCCTGAGATTGACCGTGCTGTTCGTGATTACATGTCAGAAAATCTTGCTAAAGCTGTACAGCATCCTGACAAACAAACGCGTGAAGAACAAATTCAGGCTGTAAAAAGTGAGACGAGTGAACACTTTGCTGCCATTTATCCTGATCATGGCAAAGATATTAGTGCCATGCAGAAAAAGATACTCAAAGAGATCGTTCGTAAAATGATTACAATCGATAAAATTCGTCCTGATGGTCGCGCCATTGAAGAAGTACGTCCCATTACGTGTGAAGTGAGTCTTTTGCCTCGGACACATGGTTCGGCACTTTTTACGCGTGGTCAAACGCAAGCTTTGACTGTGACGACATTAGGTGCTCTTGGCGACTCTCAAATACTCGATGGTGTGGGTGTGGAAGAATCGAAACGTTATATTCATCATTATAATTTTCCACCTTACAGTACGGGTGAAACACGTCCAACACGTAGTCCGGGTCGTCGTGAGATCGGTCATGGCGCACTTGCTGAACGCGCTCTCCTCCCTGTGATTCCTTCGGAAGAAGAATTTCCTTATACTATTCGCCTTGTTTCCGAAATATTAGAATCCAATGGTTCTAGCTCGATGGCCAGTGTTTGTGGCAGTACTTTGTCTCTGATGGATGCAGGTGTACCCATTAAAGCTCCTGTTTCCGGTGTTGCTATGGGACTTGTAAAAGATGGTGAGAACTTTACCGTCTTGACAGACATTCAAGGCATGGAAGATGCTTTGGGCGATATGGACTTTAAAGTTGCAGGAACAGAAAAGGGTATTACAGCCATTCAGATGGATATTAAAATTCAGGGGATTACACAAGAAATTCTTAAAGTAGCCTTGGCTCAGGCCCAGCGTGGTCGGACGCATATTCGAGGTAAAATGCTTGAAGCTTTGCAAAGTCCTCGTCCTGAACTATCTTCTTTTGCACCGCGGATTATTACCATGTCCATTGATCCCGATAAAATTCGCGATGTTATTGGACCTGGCGGTAAAATGATTAAAAGAATTATTGAAGAAACAGGTGTTACCATTGACATTGAAGATGACGGCAAGGTTTATATTGCCGCTGTCGAACAAGAGGCAGGGAAAAAAGCTGTTGCTTGGATTGAAAGTCTTGTTAAAAGTGTTGAAGTAGGGACCATCTATAAAGGCAAAGTTACGCGAATCATGAATTTTGGCGCTTTTGTTGAAATTTTGCCTGGTAAAGAAGGTCTTGTACATATTTCGCAATTAGCACGAGAGAGAGTAGGTAAGGTGGAAGATGTCGTGAAAGTGGGCGATGAACTTCTTGTTAAAGTTACTGAAATTGACCGTCAGGGCCGCGTGAATTTGTCGCATAAAGATTGCCTGCCTCGTGAGAAGGAACAGGAAAAGCAGTAAAAGCTTAAATCTTTTCTAGTATCGTGGAACAGCATCGAAGAGGTGCTGTTTTTTTTTATTGGTATAGGGAAATTTTTCACAATTATAAGACCATGAAAAACGTAGCATATCATAGTATTTGTATAATATTCGATTAAAAGTAACAAGATAAGTATAACATAATCCGATTTTTCACACTTTTTAGAAATAGACAAATATCCCTAGAGAAGGTATTCTAAGTACAAGGTGTTAATTGGTATGACCATAGTACCATAATACCAAATTATTTAATTTGAGGGGGAACGAAAATGGGTAACTATAATCGTGTAACAGCAGAAGTAATTAAGCAACTACAGGAGATTGTTGGTGAGAAATTTGTTTTGCATGATGAAGAAAAGATGGAACCTTATTCCCATGATGAACTAATGGATCCGAAATATATGAAAATGCCGGAAGTTGTTGTTTTACCCGAAAATGCGGAACAAATTTCAAAAGTTGTTAAATTAGCAAGTAAACTTACTATTCCCATTGTGCCACGGGGAGCAGGCACAGGTCTTGCTAGCGGAGCATCGCCAGTAAAAGGTGGGATTGTTCTATCTGTGGAGCGACTAAATAAAATTCTTGAGATTGACCACGAAAATATGTTTATGATTGTAGAACCGGGTGTTACAACGGCTGTTGTGCAAAAGGCAGCCAATGATGAAGGCTACCTCTATGCAGGTGATCCTTGTAGTGGTGATAGCTCTTTTATTGGCGGCAATGTGGCAACGAATGCCGGTGGGAATAAGGCTGTAAAATATGGTACAACGCGTCAGCAAGTCAACGGTGTTGAAATTGTTACAGCCGATGGTGATATTGTAACAATTGGTGGTAAATGTAAGAAGGATTCAACGGGTTATAGCTTACTTCACTTGATAATTGGATCAGAAGGAACATTAGGTATTATTACAAAATGTTATTTGAAACTTGTTCCGCTAGCTAAAAATGTCATGGATCTACTGGCCGTATTCCCAGACTTGAGTGCAGCTATTGGCGTCGTTCCAAAAGTAATGGCAGCAGGGATTACACCCGTTTGCGTAGAATTTATGGATAATGAATCCATTAAATGCTGTGAAAAATATTTAAATGAAAAATTGCCAAATAGTGAAGAGGGTCATTACATCATCGTTTCCATTGAAGGTGATAATGAGGAAATTCTGGAAGATCAATGTGCTACAATTGATGAAATTTCCATGGCGAGTGGCGCTCTGACGGTTCTTGTTGCTGATCCAGCAAAAATCTGGAAGGCCAGAAAAGCTTATGCTGAAGCAGATCGGGCCAGAAGCTTGATTTTCTCTATGGAAGATGTTGTAGTACCAGGCAATAAAATTCCAGAAACAGTCGAAAAAATTGCCGAACTAGGTAAAAAATATAACATTGCCATCCATTGTGCTGGTCATGCTGGCGACGGCAATATTCATGCCAATATTTTAAAAGATAAAATGACGGATGAGGAATGGGATACGCAATTACCAAAACTTCAGCATGAAATTTATAATCTTGTTTATAGCCAGGGCGGCAAATTATCTGGCGAACATGGTATTGGTTATAAACGAGTAAAATTAATGGAGGAATTTACTAATCCTGTTGAAATAAAAATGATGCGGGCTATCAAGAATGCGCTTGATCCAAAAGGAATTTTGAATCCTGGCAAAGTCATCAATGCGTAAATTTTGTTGAATTGCTCCCGCTCAAAATTATTGACAAATGAGAAGGGGAGAAATAGTGGAATTTAATCCAATTGTGTCAACAAAACTTTACAAACAAGTGATCGAACAAATTAAAGAAAGAATTTACAATAAAACTTTAAAAAAAGGCGATAAGTTACCTTCGGAGCGCGATATGGCTGTGATGTTAGGTGTTAGCCGTACAGCAATTCGTGAAGGACTTCGTTCTCTCGAAATGTTAGGCATTACAGAAAGTCGCCAAGGCGAAGGTACCTTTATTGTCTCTTCTTTTCCCGAATATAAAATTTTTGAGCCTCTCTCCTTAATTTTTATGTTGGAGAATAATACAGTTGAATTACTTGATGTGCGTTCCATGCTGGAAATTGAATGTGCCGGTATGGCAGCAGATTTTATTACTCCTGAAGAATTGGATGTACTTGAGGGTTATCGACTATTGCTTACAGGTGAGCGAGAAGGGAAAATTACGGAAGAGGCAGACTATACCTATCATTCCCTTATTGCTAAGGCCAGCCATCATACGCTGCTGTATTATATGTATTCTTCCATTAATGAAGTAGTTAGTCATCATATTGTGGATATGCGACAATTAATTTTGGAGGATCCAAATAATTCAGAAATACTTGCCTCGCAACACAATGAAATTTATCAAGCGATATTACTTAAAAACCGTGACCAAGCGCGGCAGGCTATGCGTGAACACATGCAATATGTTCATGATCAACTTTGCCGCAAATATAAGGAGTGAATTTACATTATGTGGGAAGTCATTGTCAGTCCCTACGGAATGTTTATGTCAGCGCTGCTCGCGTTTATACCGCTTCTATGGCTGTTAGTTAGCCTTGGTATTATGAAAATGCCTGCATATAAAGCCTGTATTATCGGTCTTGTGTTAAGTTTTGTTATTGCTATAGTTGGTTGGGGTATGCCTTTCATCTTATCGATTCGGGCAGCATTAGAAGGCGTAGTCCTGGCATTATGGCCCATTATCTGGGTTATCTTGGCGGCTATATTCACCTATAATGTGACACTGAAAACAGGTGCCATGGAAACAATCAAGGGATTTATGGGCAGTCTTTCTGGTGATCGCCGGATTCAGGCGTTGATTATTGCTTGGGGTTTTGGCGGATTTTTAGAAGCTGCAGCGGGTTTTGGTACAGCTGTTGCCATTCCTGCTTCCATCTTAATTGGTTTAGGATTTAATCCGTTTTTTGCTGCTGTTATTTGTTTAATTGCTAATACAGTACCTGTCGCATTTGGTGCTGTTGGCATTCCAATTACGACATTAGCCAAGGTCGCAGACGTCGATGTTATGCAGCTTACTTATTATACGGCGCTGCAACTGACACCATTTGTTATGGTCGTTCCACTTGCGTTAGTTTTGATTTTAACCAAAAGCATGTCTGGTTTAAAAGGTGTCGTGTCAACTGCTCTAGTTGCAGGTGTTAGTTTTGCTATACCGCAGCTGCTTGTAGCAAAATTCATTGGTCCTGAATTAACGGCCATTGTTGGTTCTATTGTGTCGATGTTCTGTACTGCCATGTGGGCGCGTATTTCACCTCCGAAAGAGGATTGGAAATTCCCCTTTGAAGATAAAGATGCGACTGCTCCTCAAAAAAATGCTGTTTCTTTAACAGATCAAATGATTGCTTGGTCACCTTACGTACTTTTATTTGTGCTGATTTTAGGAACAAGTAAATTTTTCCCGGCTATTAATAGTACACTTGGTCAAGTGAAAAGCATGCTCTTCATTTATAATGGCCCTGAGGGGAAACCCATGGGAGTTGACTGGCTGATTACGCCGGGCACACTCATTATGATTGCGGCTGTTGTTGGCGGACTTGTTCAGGGTGCTTCCATTACAGCTCTTGTTGAAACATTTGGCCGTACTGTTGTCCAACTGCAAAAAACGATCCTAACGATTGTCGCTATTGTGAGTATGGCTAAAGTTATGGGTTATAGTGGGATGATTGCCGCTATTGCACTGGCTTTAGCGAAAGTAACGGGTCCTTTCTATCCTGTTATTGCTCCAGCTATTGGTGCCTTGGGGACATTTGTTACAGGTAGTGATACGAGTGCCAATGTACTCTTTGGGGCCTTGCAAAAACAGACTGCTTTGGCCATTGGTGCCGATCCCACGTGGGTTACAGCATCTAATACAACTGGGGCTACAGCAGGTAAAATGATTTCTCCCCAGAGTATTGCTGTTGCCTGCTCCGCAACAGGGCAAGAAGGTCAGGAAGGCGCAATCCTTGCTGTAACCATTAAGTATTGTATTGTCTATGTCATTGTTGTCGGTGTTATGGTCTATGCTTTTGCCTAACAGAAACGAATAAGGTAAGCCAATTCACTTTTTGTGGATTGGCTTTATTTTTTTTACATGAAATGAGCTTTTTTCACATAATTATAATCAGCCGTATAAATAAAGGTGGGGAAAGAAATGAAAGGCTTTTGGACGTTTCGTTGGCCAGGTAAATGGCTGAGTGCATTGGCAGCGGTTATGACAGTTAGCTTATGTTTCATTTTTTTAAACAACTCACTTAAGGCATCGGATGATCCTAAACCAATTTATCAAGGTAGCACGGCGACAAAAAAAGTGGCTTTTGCTTGTAACGTGTTTTGGGGCGAAGAGTATTTGCCAGCCATGCTTGATACGTTTGCTCAAAATAATGTTCATATTACATTTTTTATTGGCGGCAGTTGGGCGAAACAATATCCAAATTTATTACAAAATATAGCTCAGGGTGGTCACGAATTAGCTAATCATAGCTACAGCCATCCCCATCCCAATGCACTGAGTAAAGAAAAAAACCAAGAACAAATCATCAAAACGCAGAACATTATAGAAGAAGTTACCAGTCAGAAAACAAAGCTTTATGCACCACCTTATGGTGAATTTAATCAGACAGTGCTTGCGGCAGCCAATGAATTAGGCTATACAACTATTATGTGGAGTATTGATACCATTGATTGGCGACGCCCGGCTCCGGAAGTCATTCACAGTCGAATCATGAAAAAACTTCAACCAGGAGCAATTATTCTGATGCATCCTACGGAACCAACAAGTAAAGCCTTACCTGGCATTATTAAAGAATTACAAGAGAAGGGATATACGATTACAACTGTTTCCGATGCCATAAGTAGCAATTAACAGGCAGAATATAGCCTGTTTTTTTATATGCAGCTTGCTCTCTGCCCAGAATCATGGTAATATGTTTACATAACATTATACCGATCAACTGGAATGGAGATGAAAATGAAAAAACATTGTTTACCTATTGTCTTGTTTATACTAGTCAGTTTCATGACTACTTTATTTTTGCCTGCTACATCGGCTTATGCCTTTTCGTTACAAGATTTAGTAGGACAAGCCAGTGCTCCCACAGTCGATAAAAATTCCAGTGTGAATATTGTTGATGTATTTGTTGGATTATTGCTTGGTAAGTTGCTTGGTAAAAAGCTGGATTTACCTGCTGCGACATCGGGTGGTTCTGTGAGTTTGCCTGGCGGCTTAAAATCAACGGGTAACAAAGAAGTTGTGGGGTTCTATGCTGAGTGGTATGGAACAGACAAGGATTCTTATAACGATTTTAATCGTCATGTCGATCAAATTCAGACCATTGCACCTTTCTGGGCAACGCTTGCCGAAGATGGTACTGTCAGCGATCGGGGTGGTGATGATCATCAGTCCGTTGTTACTTTAGCGCATCAAAATCATCGCTCAGTCTATTTGCTTGTCAATAATGCCACAAAAGGCAATACAGATGTACCCATTGATACGCTACTCAACAGTCCAAAATTGCGGACAATTGCCATTGACAACTTAGAAGCTACGGTTAAGAAATATCATCTTGATGGTATCAATATTGATTTTGAAATGGTGCCAGCAAAAGACAGAGATAATTTATCGCTATTCATGAAGGAACTTTCTGCGCGGTTGAAACCACAGGGATTGATTGTATCCATGGATGTTTTTCCTAAAGAAAATGAAAATAATGATGTTTCTGTTGCTTATGATTATGCTAGTTTAGCTAACTATGTCGATAAAATTATGCTCATGACTTATGATAATCATGGTACATGGAGTGAAGCCGGCCCGATTGCTGATATTGGCTGGGATGAAAGGTGCGTTAACTATGCACTGCAGTTTATACCGAAAAACAAACTTTATTTAGGTATTGCCGGATATGGTTATGATTGGTCAAGTAAAGGTACGGAAAGCTTGGAGTACCCAGCGATTATGAACTTGGCGAAGCAATTCAGTAAGCCCATCGAGTGGGATGAACCCTCTAAATCACCGCATCTATCTTATACGGGAAATGATGGAATCAGTCATCAAGTGTGGTTTGAAAATAGTCAGAGCATTGGTTACAAAGTGGACTTAATGAACAAGTATGATCTTGGCGGTATCGCCTTGTGGAAGCTTGGTGAAGAAGATCCGGCCATCTGGTCTGTCATTCAAGGCAAACTTGGCAATAAGTAAATCGGATAACAAAATGTCAGGAGGATTCTAGTGACTAGTAATAAAATCATGATTGCTGTACTTGTTCTTATGCTCAGTTTTAACTTTCTTCTGCCTTTAACAGTCAGTTATGCTGCCCCCCTCGATAATCTTGCTCAGACCCTTACTGCTTCGACTGTTTCATCAAGTTCATCAGGTTCATCAGGTGGTGGGCTTATTAATACGATATTTAGCTTTCTTTTTGATAAAATTTTAGGCCCCCTTCTTCATCTCGGCAGTTCTTCGACTACAGGTAGCGTGCCGACAACCATTTCTCCTTCTGGTAGTTCTGCGAATCCGCCATCCAACGTTGATAGTGGGGGGCTGAAGGGCAAGGTGATTGTTGTTGATCCTGGTCATGGCGGAAGTAACCCTGGGGCTGTGGGCAATAATGTTCGGGAATCGGATATTAATTTAGCGGTGGCCTTAAAACTGCAAGATCAATTAACACAGGCAGGTGCCAAAGTCATTATGACACGTAGCTCCGATCACACCGTTGCTCCTGAAGGCAGTACACTTGGACAGGAACTCGCAGCTCGTGTAGAACAAGCAGAGTCGAATCATGCCGATCTTTTCATTAGTCTTCATTCTAATGAAAATAGTGATAACTCGATTCAAGGAGCCATGACGTTTTATAACAGTGCTCAGTCATCACCTGTGGCATTAATTGTACAAAATGCCTTGATTAGTGCTACGGGAGCGAATGATAAGGGGACGTCTCAGGCTAATTTTTATGTCATTCGCAGTACTTCCATGCCAAGTATTTTAGTGGAAATGGGTTTTGTATCGAATGGCCAAGAGGCAGTGAAATTAAACAGTAGCGATTATCAGAATAAAATTGCTTTAGGCATTCGTAAGGGTATTGTTCAATATTTTAGTCAAAAATAAATTGCAGTTTCTTAGGGGCTATGCCGATTATGAGGTCATAGTCCCTTTTTTATCTGTACTTTGAGAGCAGGATTTTCTATCTTATAATAGAAAACAATGAAAGCAAGAATGTTATTCTCACATACAAAGGAGCTACTATGTACCATAAATCTGTACTATCCAATGGCATACGTGTCGTGTCAGAACAAATGCCACAGCTTAAATCGGTTAGCTTGGGCATTTGGATTGGAACGGGTTCTCGTCATGAATCAGATTTCAATCACGGTATTTCACATTTTATTGAGCATCTTATTTTTAAGGGCACAACAAAACGCAATGCGAAAGAAATTGCTGAAGTCGTTGATGCTGTAGGCGGACAAATTAATGCTTTTACAGCCAAAGAATATACGTGCTTTTATATGAAAGTCCTAGATGCTCAGCTTGATTTTGCTGCCGAATTACTTGAAGACATGATTTTTCATTCGCGGTTTGCCACAGAAGATATCGAGAAAGAGCGCGAAGTAGTTTTGGAAGAGTTGCATATGTATGAAGATTCACCGGAAGAACTTGTTCATGATGTGCATGTTCAGCAACTTTGGTCCGGTCATCCCTTAGGACGTAATATTTTGGGTACGCGCGAGTCCATTGCCACCTTTGATCAAAAAATGCTGCTTGACTATTACCAGCATCGCTATCAGACAGAGAATATTGTTATTGCTGCTGCTGGAAACTTGACGCATGATGCACTTGTTGAATGTGCTCAGCGTTATTATGGCCACCTCCAAAAAGGTTTTATTGTGGATCATCCGCATGTTCCACTTCTAAAGCCGACAACGCATATCCGGCTTAAAGAGACAGAACAAGTCCATATGTGTCTCAGCACAGATAGTGTTGCTTTTGATTCCCCCGATATTTACGGTGTCTATGTGCTAAATAATATTTTGGGCGGATCGATGAGTTCACGCTTATTTCAATCCATACGAGAAGATAAGGGATTGGCTTATTCTGTCTATTCTTATCCGACGAATTATAGTGACAGCGGACTTTGGACGATTTATGCTGGTACTCGGCCAGGCAATGCGCAGCATGTATTGGATCTTATTTTAGAAAATCTCCGTAAAGTGCGTAGCGAAGGGATTTTACTCAAAGAGCTTACGAAAAGCAAAGAACAATTAAAAGGAACTTTATTACTTGGACTAGAGAGTTCTGGTAGTCGGATGTCGCGTATTGGCCGCAATGAATTAACAATGAAGCGATTTGTACCGCTCAATGAGGTTGTGAGTAAAATTAATGACGTGACAATCGAGCAGATTGAAGGTCTTATTGCGCACATGATGCGTAAGCAGACTTTGTCTTATACGGCGATTGGTCCCTTGAAAGAAAAGGATAGTAATAAAGTGATTGTTTTATAGAGGAGGAAGAACTATAATGAAAAAACGCGGCTTTGCTTGGATTGAGGCTTATGCCAAGCAAAATTTACCTTTACCGAAGCGCAACACAGCCCATAGCGCTGGCTATGATCTTGCCACAATCACCGAGGTGAGTCTAAAACCAAATGAAGTGACTCTTGTTCCAACAGGGCTGAAAGCCTATATGCAAAGCAATGAATATTTAGGTATTCATATTCGTTCATCGCTTGCTGTCAAAAAACACTTGTGTCTCGTTAATAGTCAAGGAATCGTTGATTCTGATTACTATAACAATCCTGATAATGAAGGTCATATTTTTGTAGCACTTTTCAATTTTGGAGCGGAAACGATTGTTTTATCGGCTCATACGCGGATTGCTCAAGGTATTTTCTATTCATTTTTACTTACTGACGATGATGATGCTACAGATAAGCGTCAAGGGGGATTTGGCAGTACGGGGCAATAATGCTATTATTTTTTCATAAATAATGAGTGCGTGCATAAGGTAATGATAGAATGGAGGAGAGGGGCTTATGCATGAGCTTATATTGCTGCTCATATTATGTCTGTTTTTTTCCTTATCCCTTCGGCTTAGAATCAAGGTTTTGCGTCAGTCGTCAGAATTGTCACAAACTCAGGCATCTCCTGTGTCGACCGCTCTTACAGATCTTGTATCGACGGCAGGCGGAATATATTTATCTCTTATTTTACTTGTATCATTTTTAAAAGTAGATGTTCCTGAGAAACTGACCTGTCTAGCTGTGTCTGTAGACCCGCTTGCCTTGATTTCACTCATTATTACGCTCATTCAACCCTTTGTCTTTTCCATCTTTTATAAAGATTAAGAAGGTGAATTTATGCGTTTGCATGATTTAACAGGTAAAGAAGTGATCAATTTAGCTGATGGTGCTCGAATTGGCATTATTGATGAATGCGAATTGGTTTTTGACGGAAAAAATGGTAAAATAGCTGCTTTATTATTACCGAACCGCTTGGATTTTTGGCGATTTTTTCATGAAAATCGCCCATCCTCCATTCCATGGCAAGCCATTAAACGCATTGGTCAAGATTTTATTTTAGTTGATTATGAACAAGGAAGTGAAAAAGGCTTACTTATGAGTTCTCGTCCGCTCAATGAATCAAATTAAATTTTAATGAATATTCATTGCTGATTTTGGAGAAATTATCTGAAGAACCCTATTCAATGATCATGAAAATAGAGGAGGCTTCAGAATGGAAAATAAACCATCCAATTCAGCACAATCCAACAATAACATTGCTTCTGCCTATAGTGCGGTACAATCATCTACTTCGAGTCAGACAGGTATGCAACAAGGGCAGATGGCGCCGCAATCTGCGGCTCCACAAGCAACCGCGACGAGTGCGAAAGCAACGCAACAAAGCGGCGGATCGGCAGCAACTGCAGTTAGCATGGTTGTCGCTTCATTTACGGAACGCCGTCAAGCAGATCAAGCTGTTAATCAACTGCGGCAACAAGGTTTTACAACAGAAGAAATTAATGTTGTAGCCAAAAAAGGCGCTCATAACACAGATGAATCAGATACAACCTACTATAACGATGATGTAACAGATGGTGCTGTAGCAGGCGGAACGCTTGGCGGCATTGGCGGACTGCTTGTAGGGGCAGGGGCCTTGGCCATTCCTGGCATTGGACCGATTGCGGCAGCTGGACCGATTGCAGCGGCTTTAAGCGGTGCAGTGGCAGGTGGTGTTGCTGGTGGATTAATTGATTATGGTATCCCTGCTGAAGACAGTAAACGTTATGAGGAAAAAGTGGCACGAGGCGAAATCGTGGCCATGGTTCGCACCGATAATAGCAAAGTAAGTCAAGCTTCGACAATTTTTACGCAAAATGGTGCCAATGAAGTCAAAACTCATGCTCTTGCTTAAGTCGGGTTTTCCCGACTTTTCAATTATTTAGCTTAATTGTTCTAAATTGATTGACATTTTGCATAGGAATAGTGTAAGATGTTGATAATTAAATAATTGCTTTATTGTCTATGATATAGAGGTGCAGGGAACATCAGTACTTTCAGGAAGAGTGGTATCTATGATCTGAAAGGAAAGGGTTCATTGCCGAAGTGTGCGTAAATACCAAATTTGCCATACTGGTTTTATACCGAACAGGTATGAGACTGTCACCAATGATTGTTTTGGTGGAGCGCTATGTTCAGCAGAGGCAAAAAACACAGTTCCTTGTGATTGTTGTTTTGTTGCTTTATAGTGTTTCGAAAAATAATCAGCCGGTGCATGTAACTGGCTGATTTTTTATTCTATGGAGGTGAATTATGAATAAAGTAAAGGTTATGGTAAGTGGTGCATGTGGACGCATGGGCCAAGAAGTTATGAGGGCAGTCCTTAATGACGATGCACTTGAATTAGTAGGCGCCGTGGATGTAAAAAATGCAGGAACAGATGTGGGTACAGTAATTGGAAAAGCTGCGGTTGGTATTAAAATTGGTACTGATCTCGTTGAGGTTATAAAAGCAAGTCATGCTGAAGTCATGGTCGATTTTACCAGTCCCAGTTCTGTTATGAAAAACATTCGCTTGGCTCTGCAGCAAGGCGTATGTCCTATCGTAGGAACAACTGGTCTTTCAACGCAAGATGTTGCAGAAGTAAAAGAATTATGTCAGAAATTACAAGGAAGGGCTTTGATTGCGCCTAATTTTGCCATTGGGGCCATTTTGCTCATGCAAATGTCCGTTCAGGCGGCCAAATATTTACCACATGTTGAAATTATTGAGCTTCATCACGATCAAAAATTGGATGCTCCGTCTGGAACGGCGCTGCGTACAGCTGAATTGATTGCTGAAGTACGTGGTACTCTGCGCCAAGGTCATCCTGATGAAAAAGAAAAGCTACCTGGTAGTCGGGGTGGGAATTTTGCAGGTATTCCTATACATAGTGTGCGTTTACCTGGTTATGTAGCCAACCAAGAAGTGATTTTTGGTGGCTTAGGTCAAACCTTGACGATTCGTCATGATTCCATTTCAAGGGAATCATTTATGCCTGGCGTAACGCTTGCTTGTCGCAAGGCATCCTCTATCCAGGGCCTTATGTGTGGACTGGAAAATCTTTTAGATTAATGCGATTGAACTGATAAACATAAATAAGAAGCATGATTAAATTTTGAGATGTGGAGAGTGACATGATGAAAAAATCCAATGTAGCTATTCTTGGTGCAACAGGCGCAGTGGGACAGGAGTTCTTAACATTAATTGAAGAACGTAAATTTCCTTTTGAGAACTTAAAATTATTAGCATCGAAACGTTCGGCTGGTAAAGAAATCGACTTTATGGGAAAAACTTATACCGTAGAAGAAGCCACAACAGAGTCTTTTAAAGATATTGATATTGCTTTGTTTGCCGGCGGATCAGCCAGTAAAACTTTTGCTCCAGCTGCTGTAAAAGCTGGCGCTGTTGTTATTGATAATTCTAGTGCTTTTCGTATGGACCCGAATGTGCCGCTCATTGTTCCAGAAGTCAATCCTGAAGCTATCGCTGCACATCAAGGTATTATTGCTAATCCGAATTGTTCCACCATTATTATGTTAATGGCCTTAAAACCAATTTATGATAAAGTGAAAATTAAAAGGATTGTTGTTTCGACTTATCAGGCAGTGTCTGGCGCAGGAAAAGAAGGCATCAACGAATTAACAGAACAAACGAAAGCTGTCCTAGAAAATCGCCCTGTCGAAGCGAATATTTTGCCTAGTGCATCACTACCAAAACATTATCAGATTGCTTTTAATATATTGCCTCATATTGATGTATTTGTTGAGGATGATTATACCAAGGAAGAAATGAAGATGGTACATGAAACACATAAGATTCTTAATGACTATACTATAGGGATAACAGCAACAACAGTTCGCGTTCCAGTGTATCGCAGCCATTCTGAATCCATTAATCTTGAACTCTCCGGTCCTCTTTCAGCAGCAGAAGCCAAAGAAGTACTCGCTCAGTTTCCCGGCGTCATTGTGGAAGATAATCCTGCTGAACAAATTTATCCTATGCCGCTCTTTACATCTAATAAGGATGAAGTATTTGTCGGTCGCGTAAGACCTGATAGATCCGTCCAACATGGTCTGAATCTTTGGGTAACAGGTGATCAGATTCGTAAAGGTGCTGCACTTAACGCGCTGCAAATTGCTGAGTATATGATTCAACATCAATTAGTCTGAGGTGTGTGTTCAATGCAGATAATTGTCCAAAAATTTGGTGGTACCTCTGTTGCAACGGAGGAAGTGCGCCAATTAGTTGTCAAGAAAGTCCAGCAAGCCCTAAAAGAGGGGTTTACACCTGTCGTTGTTGTATCAGCTATGGGCCGAAAAGGGGCTCCCTATGCAACAGATACACTTCTTTCATTACTGAAGGAAACGAATGAGCGGACGGAAAAAAAGGAAATTGACTCGTTGCTTTGCTGTGGTGAAATTATTTCGGCTGCTGTTATGGCAGCCACGCTGCAAGGGGCTGGTGTAGCCGCAACCATGCTTACAGGCGGTCAAGCAGGAATTATTACGGACAATCACTTTACAAATGCCCGAATCATTAAGATTGATTCTTCTAAAATTCTCCATTTGCTTCAAGCGGGCCGTGTTCCTGTTGTCTGCGGTTTCCAAGGCGTAACAGTGGATGGTGATTTTACCACGCTTGGCCGGGGTGGCAGTGATACAACAGGAGCAGCTTTAGGAGCAGCTTTAAATGCAGAAGCAGTAGAAATCTATACAGATGTGGACGGTATTATGACGGCTGATCCTCGTATTGTAGAAGATGCACGTATTCTGGACTGTATTAGCTATAGTGAGGTTTGCCAGATGGCTCATCAAGGTGCCAAAGTCATTCATCCGCGTGCCGTAGAAATTGCGATGCAAAAAAATATTCCTCTTATAGTGAAATCAACCTTTAGCGATGCTCCGGGAACCTTGATTACCAGTCCGGCTACAAGTGATAGCGAAGCATCGCTTGTAACAGATCGTATTGCAACAGGTGTGACTTATTTGGAAAAAATCGTGCAAATAGCGCTTCAAGTAGAATCGACTGCTTCGCATCAAACGGCATCACAAGTGTTTCATGCTATGGCTAATAATAATATTAGTGTGGATTTGATTAATGTTCATCCAGGTCAAATTATGTTTACTGTGAACGCGGAAGTAGCATCTCTCGCTGAAGAAAAATTAGTTAAATTAGGTTTTCCTGTGACGCTATTGCCAGACTGTGCCAAGGTTTCTGTTGTGGGCGGTGGCATGCGTGAAGTACCAGGTGTGATGGCAAGCTTTGTTGATGCCTTAACGTGTAGTCATGTGGAAATACTACAAACTGTTGATTCTCATACATCCATATCAGCGCTGATTCATCAAGCAGATGTAAAAACAGCATTGCTTGCTCTTCACGGCCGGTTCGGATTAGCAGATTAACTTTTATTTTGCAACAAATTAGGAGGAGAAAAAAATGAAATCATTTGGTCGGATATTAACTGCCATGGTGACTCCTTTTCATCAAGACGGAACAGTTAACTACGAAGCCGCGGCGAAATTAGCTGAACATCTCATACAAAACGGTTCAGATGGCTTAGTTGTTGCAGGGAGTACAGGCGAGGCAGCTACCATGAATAAAGAAGAAAAACTGGAGCTGTTTCGAGTGATTGTCAAGAAAGTTGGAAATAAAGCTACCATTATTGCAGGAACAGGTTCCAATGATACTCTAGCCTCGGTTGAAATGACTAGAGCAGCTGAAAAAACGGGAGTTCATGGGGTGCTTCTTGTGGGACCTTATTATAATAAACCGCCGCAGGAAGGGTTCTATCAGCATTTTAAAACCATTGCGCAAAGCATATCTTTGCCGGCCGTTATTTATAATGTTCCAGGCCGTACGGCATCCAATATTTTACCTTCGACAATTATTCGTTTGTCTGAAATTGACAATATTGTTGCAGTTAAAGAATCAAGTGGTCAGTTAGAGCAATTTGCTGAAATTATTCGCGGAACATCACCTGATTTTATGGTTTATAGTGGCGATGACTCCTTGACACTTCCCAGCCTTGCCATTGGAGCACAAGGCATTGTAAGTGTTGCCGCTCATGTAGCAGGCAATGCTATGAAACGGATGATTGAGGCCTTTTTGGCTGGAGATATTAAGACAGCGGCAAAGCTCCATTTGGCTCTGTTGCCTGTATTTAAGGGCCTGTTTATTACGACGAATCCGATTCCAGTGAAAACGGCTGTTAATTTGCTTGGTCTTAATGCCGGTCCTTTCCGGTTACCTTTAGTGAATGCTACAGAACAGGAAACGGCAAAAATTCAGGAGGTCCTGCAGCTTATTCCAGCGATTTAATTTCCCGACTTAATTTATTTCGCCTGTCACTTTCGTGACAGGCTTTTGTATTTCCCATTTGGAAACTGCACATAATATTCTTAGGCTTTTATTTATTACTTGTTGCCTTCTCATAAATAGTATATAATGAGGTAGGAAGTAATTGGTTCGGCAGTTGTTGTTTATGCATGAGTGAACGGCTTGTACCGATGAGAGAGCGGACAAAAGTATCGGCAAATATAGAATATTTAAGATTATATTATGTCTACTGCTCGGAAGGCAGTAGCGTGGAGGTGTATATTTTTTTGACTAAAATGCCACAAAAAATTCAGATTATTCCGCTAGGCGGGATGGGAGAAATCGGCAAGAACATGACTGTTATTCGTTATGGTGACGAAATAATTGTCATTGATTCGGGTCTGATGTTTCCGGAAGATGATATGCTTGGGATTGATTTAGTTATCCCGGATATTTCTTATTTAATTGAAAATCAGGATATGGTGAAGGCCATTATCTTGACGCATGGTCATGAGGACCATATTGGCGCTCTTCCTTATGTACTTAAACAACTTAATGTTCCTGTATATGGGACAAAGTTGACATTAGGAATACTTCAGGGTCGCCTAAAAGAAAATAATGTATCCCCTGTTAATTTGAATCCTGTCAAAGCAGGCGATCAAATTCAAGTGGGTGCATTTAAAATTGGCTTTATTCATGTTAGCCACAGCATTGCCGATGCTGTTGCTTTGTCCATTCAAACTCCAATTGGAACTATTGTCCATACAGGTGACTTTAAATTGGATCAAACGCCTATTGACGGTAAGGTTACTGATTTTCACCGCTTTGCCGAGTTAGGTGACCAAGGCGTGCTTGTTATGCTTGCAGATAGTACCAATGCTGAACGTCCTGGTTATACCAAGAGTGAACGCAGTGTAGGGGCATCTTTTGATGATACGTTCCGCAATGCCAAGGGGCGCATTATTATTGCCAGTTTCTCATCCAACATTCATCGTTTGCAGCAGGCCATTGATATGGCTTGTAAATTCAAACGTAAAGTAGCTATTTTAGGTCGCAGTATGGTAAATGTTGTTAGTATTGCTTCAGAGCTTGGCTATATGAATATTCCCGAAGGTATGTTGATTGATATTGATGAAATCAAAAATTATCCTTTGTCCGGTATTGTGATTTTAACAACAGGTAGCCAGGGTGAACCCATGTCCGCTTTGACCCGTATGGCTATGTCTGATCATCGCAAAGTTGAAATCATGCCTGGTGATACGGTCATTATTTCAGCCACACCAATTCCGGGAAATGAAAAACTAGTCTCAAAGACCATTGACTTCTTATTTAAACAAGGTGCAGATGTTGTTTACGGTGCGTCTTCTGGAATTCATGTATCAGGACACGCCAGTCAAGAAGAATTAAAAATGATGCATAATCTTGTTCGACCAAAATATTTCGTACCTGTTCATGGCGAATATCGTCATCTTATTGTTCATGCAAAATTAGCTCAAGACTTGGGTATGCCTAAACAAAATATTTTGGTTGCTGAAAATGGCCAAGTATTAGAATTTAGTCCTGAAAAGGCTGTTATCAATGGAAAGGTTACGGCTGGAAAAGTGCTTGTTGATGGATTGGGTGTTGGTGATGTTGGGAATATTGTCTTGCGTGATCGCAGACAACTATCGCAAGATGGTATCTTAATCGTTGTTGTGACGATGGATAAACAACGCGGCTGTACTGTTGCAGGTCCTGATATTGTATCACGAGGATTTGTCTATGTTAGAGAATCTGAGAAACTTATGGATGAAGCGAAAGATAAGGTACAACTGGCACTTGATAAATGTCAAACAAACGGTATTACTGAGTGGGCGGCTATTAAGTCTAATGTCCGCGACGCATTAGGAAAGTATCTTTATGAACGCACGCGTCGTCGTCCAATGATTTTACCGATCATTATGGAAATATAAGTTCGATTTTTTGTTTATTTTGCTTTAACGAAAAAGTGGCTGCACAAATCGATGTGTAGCCACTTTTTTTGTTAAATATTATCTCCAATAATGAAATAACCAAGTCAGACTAATTTTTGACATTGATTTGATAAGGCAATGAGTGGGGAGGTATGTCTTATACGAGATGTTTAGCGTTAAAAACAATTGATTAAAAGTACACCTGGATTTTAGCCGATAACTGCCTACGTAGACGTATTTGAATGAGAAAGGATTAGAATAATGACTTTCAGGACTAAATACCCCCTTGAATAAATGAGTAGTCAATTATACAATATATATTGTATATTTTTTCATTAAATTATTTTAATTTAAAATGTTGGCAAACTTACTGAAAGGTAAGGACGCAAAACTTCGGGTCTACGTACGATATGTATATGACTGCCAAGTTGCAAAAATGAGAATTCATTGTTTGCAACTTGACAGTCATATTTTTTGTGTAAATATTTGTCATAACTGTAATATTATGTTATCCTGATACTGCGTGTAAGACTTATAGGTTTTGTTTATAAGGCGAGTATTATTTCATCTTTTTCCAATCGGTCGGTAAAATAAAGAAAAGTTAAAGAGAAGATGGTTTTGATAGTATATTTGATCAGGATGGTGAATTATTAAGTGAAAAAGTTTTTTATATTGCTGGTTTCAATGGCAACGATAATTGGTATATCTACAGATGAGTTGAAGGAAAATGTGGCATATGCTTCAAATGAGCTCATGAATATGAGTGAACTTGATAATAATCGTTCTGGTGTGGCTGAATTTGCATATGAAATGGAAAAGATTACGGAAAAGGTAATATCATTTCCAGCCATAAATGTTGAAAATTTTAAAGTTGAATTTTCATATGCTATGGCGCAAGTCACAGCACAAGTAATGCCGATTATACCTGCTGATCAAAGAACTGATTTTGCGTATAAAATGGCAAAAATTACGACTAAAATAAATAGCGACCAAAATTTAGATATCGAGAAAGCCAAAGCTGAATTTGCATATGAAATAGCGCAACTTACAACAAAAATCATAACTAATGGAGATATAAGCACTCCTGCTAACAGGCCATTACTTAAAGTGGGTGTTAATGATAATGATTCCAAAACAGCATTGCTTCGGAATAATGCCGACATTGAGAAAAAAGTACCAGTTAAGGTGAACGATACCAACACGGATCAAAGAGATATTGATAATAAGACTTACACGGGACTTATAGACGAATTGATGCATGTGGGTGACCGTAGCAAGCATGTGGACAATAAAGTCAAGGTAGACGGTGAAGTTCGTTATCATTATGCATTTAACAGAGGTTCCAATCGATGGGATAAGGATTCATCCGGAATTCGAACTTACCTTGGTTTTGGCACGAATATTAATGAGGATTGGCGTGTCAATGGTATGATGGACATTGAGAAGAGTTTTGTGAATTATAATAATAAATTCGAGCTTTCACGTATAAATGTTGTAGGAAAATTAAGCTCATCAATACTTACTGCAGGTTCTTTTGGATATCTTATGGCAGAAGGAAATATTTATGATAGCGGTTTTAAAGGTGCAAAAGTTGATTTTGGAAAACCAGTAAAATATACGTTGAGTTATGGAAAAACTGATTATACGAAAAAACTATCCATAGCAACTGTACGGTATGATGATTTTGATTATAATCTGGAAGCTAGTATTTATCATTATCAGCTGGATAATGGAGTCTACAATCAAAACACAATTCGGACTCTTGGTGGAAACTACAACTTCAGTAATTTCGGCATAGGGGCCATGTATTTGGGTTCCAATCTGAAAGATAGCAAAGGTGAGAGTAATGGCTACGTGTTTAGTCTTAACTATGGTGATCTAAAAACATATAGACCGGGTACATATAACATTTTTATAAAATATTATAATCAACCGCTAGGTACTTATATTGAACATGGAATGAATGGCATAGGCAATTTGGGTTTGATGCAAGGATTTAAGGGTTACGGAGTAGGGACTCACTACACATTTGCAAACAATTTGGTTGGAGGGTTGGAATATTACAACTTAACAGATAAAGTATCAGGGGAAAGAGGGAAAACCTGGTGGAGTGAACTAACACATTATTTTTAATAAGAAAATGGGTGAGATAAAATGCAAATGGAAATATTTGAAAGAGTACAGACGAAGAAAGATTTTTTAGCCGTTGTAGGCCTTGGATATGTAGGTTTGCCTATTGCTGTTGCGTTTGCGGAGAAAGTCAAAACGCTGGGATTTGACATTAATCAAGAAAAAATTAATGTTTATAAAAAGGGTATTGATCCCACCCATGAAGTCGGGGACAAAAAAATTCAAAGTACAACATTGGAATTTACTACCGATCCAACAAGGTTAAAAGAAGCTAGCGTTATCATTGTTGCTGTTCCAACGCCTGTTAATGGAGATAAAACACCAGATTTAGCACCTGTTGTTAATGCCAGTAAAGTCGTAGGACAAAATTTATCGAAAGACAGTATTGTTATCTTTGAATCTACTGTGTACCCGGGAGTTACAGAAGATGTTTGTGTACCTATATTGGAGAATGAATCAAGATTGGTATGTGGGAAAGATTTCAAAGTTGGTTATTCGCCGGAAAGAATTAATCCCGGGGATAAAATGCATAAGCTTGAAAACATTCGGAAAATCGTTTCGGGTATGGACAAAGAAACAGTGGAAAACATTGCGGCTGTCTACGAGTTGATTATTCACGCGGGTGTTTATAAAGTACCGAGCATTAAAGTGGCGGAAGCGGCAAAATTGGTTGAAAATGCCCAAAGAGATATTAATATTGCCTTTATGAATGAATTGGCCATGGTTTTTGATCGAATGGGAATCAATACAAAAGATGTTGTAGATGCCATGAATACCAAATGGAATGCTTTAGGATTCTATCCGGGATTGGTAGGCGGACATTGCATTGGTGTCGATCCGTATTATTTTATTTATCAAGCGGAGATGTTGGGTTATCACTCGCAGATTATTGCTGCCGGGAGAAAAATCAATGACAATATGGGGATTTTTGTCGCTGATATGGTGATAAAAAAATTGATTCAATCCGATAAAAATGTTAAAAAGTCCAACATTTATATTATGGGAATCACTTTCAAAGAAAATTGCCCCGATATGCGCAATTCAAAAGCCGTGGACGTTTGTAAACACCTTGCGACATATGGAATTAAAGTAAAGGTGGTAGATCCGGTCGTCGATCAAATGGAATTAAAAAGAGAATTCGATACGGAACTTGTAGATATAAAAGATGTCAAGAATGCGGATTGTTTGGTGTTTTTAGTAGCACATCGACAATTTGAAGAGTTACGACTGACGGATGTGAACAGTATGTTCAAAAAGCAAACAAAACATGTTATTGTTGATATCAAGAATATATTTGAACAGGAAACCATAGAGAAAAAGGGTTACTCCTACTGGAGTCTTTAATCATAAGAGGTGATATACGTGAAAAACAAGAAAATTGTATTATCACTGGTTCTGCTTATATGTATTTGTCTAACTGGGGTGCTTTTATTGAAAGACTTCTTTACGACGCAGACAGGTGGCAACCATCGTAATATTACCGATGCGGAAAGTTTCTATAATGCCGATGCGGAAATTATACAAGCTTTAGGGCAGATGAAAAACAGTCAAGAGAAGGCAACGGTCATTACACATAGTAATAGTGGTCAGCGTGTGATTGCTTTAACTTTTGATGGATTAACAGATCGTACTATCGTACAACAGATTTTGGACTTATTGAAAAAATATCATGCTAAGGCGACATTTTTTGTGGATGGAGTACAGACTGCTGAAGATCCACAAATCGTTGTAAATATTAAAAACGCAGGACAACAAGTAGAAAACTATACACTTTCAGGCATGGTTAAAATGGAAAATCTACCAATGGATAGATTGGTTAAAGATTTTTGTCGTGCGCAAAAAATTGTCCAAGTGACTACTGATAAAGGACCGAATCTTTTAAAATGTAATGATACAAACTATACGGATCAATTGCTTCAAGCGGCGAAAGCCTGTGGTTTTAAGAGCGTTGTAAAAAGTGATGCTTTTTTAAATGTGAAGCAAATAAATTCGCTTCATGTAGCAGCGGACAATTTTGTAGGCAATATTAGACCGGGAAGTATTATTTCCGTTAAACTAAAAACGAATATCGAACCGATTATAAATGAACAGGGAAAAACAGATTTAAAACCAGCAATAGACAAACAGCCTGGGTTAAAAGAATTGCCTAAACAGGAAGATTTGGGAGAAAAAGAGATTGTCGATGCAGTAGAAAAACTTTTAATTGCGCTTGAGAAGGCAAATTATACTACCGTTTATGTGGAAAATTTTTCGAAAAACAATATAACCCAGGAACTAATGAAAACTACCTTAAACGATGTTAAAGAGGTTAACGACTCTTCTTTTCTAGTAAACGCAGCTTCTCTCGTAAAAGAACAAATTAAGTCTTTATTTAGTTGCCGCACAGCTTATGCAGCAGAGAATATAGATAGCAATGCACAAGAAATCAAAACCATTTTAACCACGGAGTCAGCGCTTTCATATACATTTGGAGGATTATCGAATGAAGGAGTAGTGAACGACGTACTTGAAAGATTAAATCGTCTGGGTATTAAAGCAACGTTCTTTGTGACGGAAACAGAGATGAAAAAATATCCAGAAACAGTACGGAAAATCATTGAAAATGGGCACGAAATTGGTATTGCTATAAGGCCGAAAAATGAGGAAACCTTCGATAAAATTCGTGAAAATATTACGCGTTGTCGCAAGATGCTTGAAGAGCAGTTTGGTGTGACAACGAACTTGATAAAACAGCCATCGGGTATTGTAGCAGATACAACAAAAGAAGCTGTTTCAACGTTGAAATGTAAATTGATTGGTCAATCTATGAATGTTGTACAAACTAAACATAAAGATTATACTTCCGCCGATCAGGTACTATCGGAAATTTTTCGCAAATCCATGATTTCTTTAGCTCGCGGACAAATTTTATATTTTAGAATGGATTATTATACGAATGACCAATTGGTTGGCAATTTGATGGAAATAATCAAACAACGCAAAGTGGATAACATTGCCTATGCAAAATCTTATGATAATCCTGCAAGCAATCCGGCCAATGATTCACAGTATATGATTAAGCCGGTAGGAGAAATCCTTAATAATACCAAATTTATTTATCAATATCCGGTAGATCTGAAAAATGTTCCGGTACGCTTAAGAAATGATGGGGCTGAGTTAAATATTGATCAACATAATTTCCTGTCAGAAGCTTCTAAACGCTATATTGGGAACAAGGATGTTACTTATGAAGATCGTATGCTTGGTTTCTCGAAGATGGAGATTCGTCGCCTCGATAAGAGCGGATTCATACATACGGAAGACAATGTCATTTTCCTTACCTTTGACGACTGGGGGACAGATGCGGCCATCAATAAATTACTATATGTTCTGCGTAAGCATAATGTAAAGGCGACATTTTTTGTTCTCACGAACAATGTATTAAATAACCCCAATCTGCTCCGCGCTATTGCCATGGCAGGTCATGATATCGGAGATCATTCCGACAAACATAAACCCATGGTAATTCGTGATGAGAAAACAGGCAAGCAAGTTGAAACGCAGGGCAAAGAGGAATATGTCAGGGAACTTGCCACATCCTATCAAAAATTACGAGCTGTTACAGGCGATGTAATCATAGACGGTAAACCTGCTTTGACTCGGTTCTTCCGCCCGCCAACTTTGGCAATTAGTAAGATGGGCTTGGAATCGTTGTTTGAAACGGGTTATGAATATATTATTTGCGGTTCGTGCAGCACAGGAGATTATGATGCCAAAAATGTTTCTCAACTTTTAAAAACAATTGAAGACGGAGTATATACCCAAAATGGCGAAGTAAGAAAAGGTGCTATGTTAGTCTGTCATATGTCAGATAATGCTACATACACGGCAATGGCTTTAGATATATTATTGACTGCAAATGAAGCCAAAGCGGATTCTGATCCTTCCAAGTTTAAAGTTGGTAGGTTATCAGATTATTTACCAGATGGCTATTCTCAAATGGAACAGAAAAAATCATTGCAATTAAACAGCCATGATAAAGTTTAAAAGTAGTGAAAACGTAAATCTATGGTGAAATGATAAGCGTGATTGATTATATGCTGTTAAAGTAAGCAGCATTGAAATGGCAGGGAAGTGGATTGTGAATAAGTTATTTCAGCAAGAAATAAAAGAAGAAGAGGATATTTTACTTGTTGCCAAACCTGACCGTCGGCTGCTTTCAAAGGTACCTGACAAAGAAGGAGTGCGTACGAATGTAGACAGACGTCAAGTAAAGGGCAATGCGGATTTGAACGATATCTCAAATCTTATAAAAAATGAAAAAATGGGCAGACGTTATTTGGTCAATTATGATGTTTCAATCCAATATGTTACTTCCGATAAAAATGTAAAATGTATCGGAAAAGGTGTTGATATATCGACTACAGGTATGTTACTGGAAGTGTCACCGGAAGTTGCTCAAGATTTGAGTCAGGCATCGAAAATCAAGTTGAAGTTTGCCATCGCACCCGGCACTATGCCGGAAGGATATGAAATGAAAGTCAAGATGGGAGCTAAATATATTCGCTCTGATAATATCGCAGACGGGAAAGCGCTATGTGGAATAGTATTTTTAGAACCGCTGGCACAGTATGCAACAAAGAAAAAGGATCGGTATATGTTGCCGGTAGCCGCATTTTTCTTGTTCTTTATTACTGCCTGCATTCTTCTAATGAGGACGGAAAGTGTACTATATTTTAAATTTAATAAAGTTTTGTATATGTATAGTATTATCGCGGCTACCTTTTTGCTTACCAGATATCTGTTCGGCACTTTTTATCGCCCCGTTCCAATCGACAACGACTTTACACCAGGTGTTACGATTATTGTTCCTTGTTTCAATGAGGAACAATGGATACAAAAAACGATTGCAGGCTGTGTTAATCAGGATTATCCAATCGATAAACTAGAAGTGATTGTCGTAGATGATTGCTCTAACGACCAATCTTTTGAAAAAATTAAAGAGATAGTAGAAGAACTGAAAATCAAAGAAAATCGCTATGATATTGAAAACAGGCTTCGTTATGTTCGCCAAGAAAAGAACGCAGGCAAGCGAGAAGCGTTGGCAAAAGGAGCTTTAATGGCACAGCATGAATTGGTTGTGTTTGTTGACTCGGACAGCTTTTTAGACCCCTTCGCTATTCGTAATATCGTTCAGCCGTTTAAAGATACAAAAATGGGTGGTGTTTCTGGTAGAACTGATGTTGCCAATACTTATACCAATGCACTGACGAAAATGCAGGCTGTAAGATATTTTATCGCCTTTCGTATCATGAAAGCGGCCGAAAGCTATTTTGATGCAGTTACCTGTTTATCCGGTCCTCTCTCTTGTTATAAGAAAGAATTGGTTGTTAAATATCTGGAAGCGTGGCTGAACCAAAGATTTTGGGGAAGGAAAGCTACATTTGGTGATGATCGCAGCATGACCAATTTCATATTAAGAGAAAATCGTACTGTTTATCAAGATACTGCAATATGTAATACGATTGTACCGAATACATATAAAATTTTTTTAAAACAGCAGATGCGTTGGAAACGTTCGTGGCTTAGAGAATCGCTAGTTGCAGCTAGATTTATGTGGAAAAAAGAGCCGTTTATGGCATTATCTTTTTATATGGGCGTGCTTGTGCCGCTCTTGGCGCCTGTTATCGTTCTTTATAATATGATTTATATTCCGCTTGCGCACCGAGTATTTCCGTTTACCTTTATCATGGGTATTTGTTTAATGGCATTGCTCATGAGTATGACGCAATTGTTTCTTAGAAAAAGTTCAACATGGATTTTCGGTCTATGGTTTTGCTTATACTATGAAGCCGTACTTTTATGGCAAATGCCGATTGCTTGGTTTACTTTTTGGAAAACTACCTGGGGAACACGTATGACTCCGGCGGATATTGCGGAACTGTTAGCAAAGAATCATGGAAAGCAAAAGAGGGCATAGGATGATGACGATATCGAGTGAAGAATTCACTACCCGAAAAGACCGGAAAAAAATGATACGTGTAGTGATACAACTTATGATTATCCTTGTAGTGATTGTGATCGGTATTTTCGCATTATTTACCCTAAAAACATATGAAGTTTTTAATCAACAAAATACAAAATTTTCAGGGGATAAGGGATTTGTTGCTCTTGCTTATTTTGGTGTAGACAGAGTAGGCAATCAAAATTTAATCGGAGTGGATCGTTTGCGTGAACAGTTACAGTCGCTAAAAAAGTTAGGCTATGTAACTATTGCACAACAAGACGTTTTAGATTATTATCAATCAGGAAAAGTCTTGCCTGAAAAATCATTGTTTTTGATTTTTGAAGACGGCAGGAGAGATACGGCTATTTTTTCACAGAAAATTTTGGAAGACTTGAATTTTAAAGCAACCATGTTGACTTATCCAGAAAAATTTGAAAAAAAAGACCCGAAATTTTTAATGCCCGAGGAACTAATGGATCTTGAAAAAACGTCTTTTTGGGAAATGGGTACGAATGGATATCGACTGGCGTTTATTAACGTGTTTGATCGATACGATAATTATTTGGGAGAACTAAATCCATTGGAACGTGCTAGCGTTGCGCCGTACTTAGGACGTAAATACAATCACTATTTGATGGATTATATTCGTGACGAATATGGTGTTCCCAAAGAGAGCTATGTGAAGATGAAAGAACGTATCGCTTATGATTATGAAGCTCTGCGAGATAGTTATACCCAGTCTATTGGGTATGTACCTGGAATGTATATATTAATGCACTCCAATACAGGAAGTTTTGGCAATAATGATCGAGTAAGTGCCATAAATGAATATTGGATTAAAGAATTGTTTAAAATGAACTTCAATAGGGAAGGTTTTTCCTTCAATCAGAGAAATAGCAGTATTTATGACTTAACAAGGATGCAGCCACAGGCGTATTGGTCTACTAATCATTTGCTGATGCGTATAAAATATGATATCAATCAAGATTTGGAGTTTATCAAAGGTGATTTAAACAAATACAAATTATGGGAAATGCTTAAAGGAGCACTAGAAATTCAAGGGGAGACGATGATTTTGACCTCTTTACCAAAAGATAAGGGGCTATTGCGTTTAAAGAACAGCAATGATTTTGAAGATATGAAACTTTCCGTAAGATTAAAGGGGAATAAACTGGGTTTGCAGAAAATATATCTCAGAGCAGATGAAAGTCTAAACAGATTCTTGTCTGTATATATTCTTAACAATGTTCTATATGTTACGGAAAAAACGGGCGATGCCGAAAAAGAATTGTTTCAGTTAAACTTAGATCAGCATGACGGTAAAGAAATTCTATCCATCCCCGAAGATAAAAAAGCAGCTGAAAAGCGAGAATTAGAAACTTTCATAAAATATGCCGATTCTGTTGAAAAAGCCAAGATTTATGCGGAACAATTAAAGGACAAAAATCTGGAAAATGTCCCCAACGTGGCAGATGGCGCAGAGGAATATGTACCTGATCTCAGTGTTCAGGCAAAAGGTGATCGGTTGTTATCATTGTCGCTCAAGGGAGATAAGATTAGCATTCTGGTAGATGGCAGAGAGGCTATAAAAGGTTTATCCGTATCTGATACGAAAGCGGGTTCTGTTTATCTTGAAACGGCCTGGGGCGGTTATGGTTGGAGTCAAAGAAATTTGGCTGATGATGTATATGATGGCGTATTTGAAAAATTAATTATTACTGAAAACACGGGAGCAGAAAAGGAAAAGATCTTATTTGACAGTAGGATGCAAGGATTTGATGCTGTTGAATCTAAAGCGAAGCAGTTATGGGAAGCCCTCATTAATTGGTCTGTTGTGAACTTATAATCAAGAGGAGGAATTAAGTGAATAGCATATTTTGTAAAATTTTTAGAGTGGCTATATTGGCATCTTTGTTTTTTATTTTGACAGGCTGTAATTATGATAGCCAAGTTGCTGTCAACGCAGTCCCAAAAGAACCAACCAAAATATCGGCATGGTTAGCATATTGGGATTTAGATGCCGGCGAAAAAGATTTAAAAAAAATGGGAAATCAATTGGATCAACTTTCTTATTTTGGCGCATATTTTGATAAAAATGATAACTTCTTTATACCAAAAGAACTTAGCGATAAAAGAAGTGAACTAAAAAAGAGAAAAGAAAAGTATGAAACGTATCTTACTTTTGTCAATGACAAGCAAAATTTTGACGGATCGGTTGTGCTGAAAGATATAGAAGTTCTTCGCCGATTATTTTCCGATGATGCGTCAATGGAGAAACATATTGACGAAATCATTGCATTGACTTTGCAGGGCGGATATGATGGCATTGAAATTGATTATGAAAGAATATGGACAGACGAAAAAATCGGTCAGCCTTTCTTGAGATTTGCTGATAAACTTTATGTAAAAGCACTGAAAAATAATTTAAAATTAAGGCTTGTATTGGAACCGAGTACGCCGTTTTCTTCCACTGGCTTTTTCCAAGGACCGGAATATGTAGTCATGTTCTATAACCTTTACGGATTGCATAGCGCTCCAGGACCGAAGGCCAATAAGGAATTTATCCAAAAAACATTCAATCGAATGAAAGTCTTACCTGGTGAAAAATCGGTAGCATTTTCAACAGGTGGCTGTGTTTGGGGCGACAACGGTGAAAAAAGATTTTTGACGGAAGTGGAAGCAAAAACTCTTGCAGTGACCTATGGTGTTGAAACAAAAAGGGATGAAGAAAGCCAGTGTGCAGTTTTTGATTATCAAGATAAGGGCATATCCTATCAAGTCTGGTATGCTGATGTGAAAACGTTAAATTACTGGATAGCTATAGCTAAAGAACAAGGCGTAAATAACATCAGCCTATGGCGTTTTGGCGGAAATGTGGATATTAACAAAATAAAATAAGAGAATTGTAGAGACACGCAGTGTGCTGAAACATTATATTTAGCTAGCGAAAAGGAATAGATTGAATAGTTAATTCAAATTGATTAGTAAAGAAATGCTTTAATATCCAATATGTGGTTAATTAGGGCATTTCTTATTTTATATTTTTTCCCTCAGATGTAAGCTTCGGTATGAAACTGATTGTACTGACAATACTAAGCTTGAAATGATTTGATAAACATGGAGGGAAAGAAATGTTTAAAAATGATAACCCTGTTGTGCCATCACCGCTCGAGCCTCATGAGCATCCAACGGAAGAACCAAAATCAACGCGGACCAAAAAATCGGCGGTAAATGAGAATATACAAGATTTAGGTACAACAGAAGTTCCCACAGCCAAAAGTAATTTGCATGTTATGACCATTATCGGTCAAATTGAAGGCCATATGGTATTGCCGCCGCAAAATAAAACGACGAAATATGAACATGTCATGCCACAACTGGTTGCCATTGAACAAAATCCGGAGATTGAGGGACTTATGCTGTTATTAAATACCGTTGGCGGTGATGTTGAAGCAGGGCTGGCAATCGCTGAGATGGTTGCTAGCATGTCTAAACCTTCTGTATCCATTGTTTTGGGTGGGGGACACAGTATTGGCGTTCCCATTGCTGTATCGGCAACTTATTCGTTCATTGTTGAAAGTGCAACAATGACCATTCATCCCATTCGTTTAACAGGCATGGTGATTGGCGCCCAGAGTTCTTTTGATTACTTGGAAAAAATGCAAGATCGTGTCAACCGGTTTGTTGTGAGTCATTCCCAGATGGATGAGTCAAAATGGAAAGAAATGCTTTATAAAATGGGTGAACTGTCGCGGGATATCGGCACATCTGTAGGTGGTAAAGACGCTGTGAAATATGGTTTGATTAATGCTGTAGGGGGGATTTCTGAGGCCATGTCCAAGCTTCAGGAATTGATTCAAGCGAACAAAGACAGCAAGGGACTGAAACAATGATCTTGTGGACAGTCATGCCGTTAGATGTCGTCTTTCCTCCTACAGAAACCACCCTTTCCTACGAAGAAATTGAGGTCGATGGTACTAAACTGATAGTAGAGCGTCTGTCAGTAACTGAAGCAAAGGTGATTCGAGTTATTTCTAGCAATCCAGCTGATTTTTTGAATCCAAATTATCAGCCTGGAACCCGTTTGACTTATTCGATTGTTCATTCGGCGCTCTCCTAACAAGGGAGTGCTTTTTTTCTATTAGTACTGTCCAATAGTATAATAAAGGATTTTAAGGTAGGGCGTAGAAATTTATTTTTAGAGGTGGTCTTGTTGTTTAAGGTGTTTTCCGAGCTTACTCCAGAGGTAAAATATGAACTGTTAGGAATTGGGCTCATTACTATTGGAATTATTTCATTTATAAGCTTATTCGGGATGAGTACGGGAGCTGTTGGTGGACTGATTGCGAAAATCTTACGGTATGCATTTGGTATAGGCGCTTCTGTTGTTTTATTAGTCGTTAGCGCTCTTGGGGCCAAGTATATTTGGACGCGTAAGCCTCATGATTATGAAGTAAAATATGTAGGCTTTATGATACTTTTTATCGCTTGTCTGGCCTTATATCATCACGTAGTGATTCCTGTTAATCAGGAAATTTTACCTGAACGGCTAGTACAAGGTGGAGGATTTGTTGGTGGTTTTGTTTTATTTGAATTACGGAAATTATTTGGCTATTATGGCACACTTGTATTGCTGTTAGCTATTGTTCTTGCTTCCATTATTATTGCAACAAAATGGTCTATTGCCAACACGCTTGTGGCAGCGAAAGACAAAGCAAATGATGGTCTAGTGAGTGCGCGAGAGGCCATCGCAAGTACAGCGGAAGATTTAAATCAGTGGCAACAAGAGAAAACGGCTGCATTATTTTATGATCAAGAAACAGATGAGCCTACTCCTCCTACAAAATCATATACAGACAATTTTCAGATGCCTGAACCGTTTGAAATACAGTCTGAACCAGACATCCCAAGTGTAACTGCTGTAAAGACAAAAATAGATATGACGCAACCATTGCCTGTTATTACTACAGGATCGCCCGAAACTTATCATTTGCCTCCCCTGACGATGTTAAAAAAGTCACTTAAGACAAAGTCTGGAAAAATCAGCAAAGAAATTGTTGAAAATGCTCATATTTTAGAAGGAACATTAGATAGTTTTGGCGTTAGTGCTAAAATCATTCAGACCTGTCAGGGTCCGGCAGTGACGCGGTATGAATTAGAACCTGCGCCAGGTGTGAAGGTGAGTCGCATTGTCAATTTGGCTGATGATATTGCCTTAAAATTGGCAGCTCCTGGTGTACGTATTGAAGCACCTATTCCAGGTAAGGCGGCTATTGGTATTGAAGTTCCGAATAAAAATGTATCAAGTGTTCCTCATCGCGATGTGCTGGAAACAGAACAATTTCAACAGGCTTCATCGAAATTAAGTGTTGCCCTTGGTAAGGATATTGCGGGTCAAACGATTATTGCGGATCTTGCGAAAATGCCCCATCTTTTAATTGCGGGGGCTACAGGATCAGGCAAAAGTGTTTGTATTAATACCCTTATTACAAGTATTTTATTTAAAGCACGTCCTGATGAGGCCAAATTTATCCTCATTGATCCAAAAGTTGTGGAATTGTCTAACTATAATGGTGTTCCTCATTTATTGACTCCTGTTGTGACAGATGCGAAAAAGGCTGCTGCTGCATTGCGCTGGGCCGTTCATGAAATGGAACGCCGCTATGCATTATTTGCTGATACAGGTGTTCGTGATATTCGTCGCTATAATGAAGTGACACAAGAGGAACATCTGCCGCTAATCGTTGTCATTATTGATGAATTAGCGGATTTGATGATGGTAGCTCCTGTCGATGTAGAAGATGCCGTTTGCCGCTTGGCGCAAATGGCTCGCGCCGCCGGGCTTCATCTTGTACTTGCCACACAGCGGCCATCTGTGGATGTCATTACAGGCATTATTAAAGCCAATATTCCTTCACGTATATCCTTTGCTGTTTCCTCGCAAATTGATTCACGTACGATTCTTGATATGGCAGGAGCAGAAAAGTTATTAGGAAAAGGGGATATGCTGTTTTATCCTGTTGGAGCTGCTAAGCCGCTTCGTGTACAAGGATCATTTATTTCTGATGACGAAGTAGAAGAATTAGTGACTTTCGTGAGTGCGCAAGCACAGCCGGAATATACGGAAGGCGTTACAAAGGTGGAAGAAAGTCATGTGAAAGCGGCTCCTGATACTCAAACGGATGAACTGTTAAAAGATGCGGTCTTTTTAGTCATGGAAACGGGGCAGGCTTCGGCTTCTATGTTGCAGCGTAAGTTTCGCGTTGGCTATTCACGGGCTGGGCGGTTAATTGATGCCATGGAAGAAATGAAAATTATCGGTCCGAGCATGGGAAGCAAACCGCGTGAGGTGATTATGACCTCTGCTGAAGTAGCGGAAAAATATTTTAATGAAAACTAATTTTGCTTGTCTTGCTATTTTCTGTTATGCTATAAAAGGTCGGCTGATGAGGCTATTAAATTTTTTTTGATGGCTGGTGTGTCGGAATGCGTATTTTTTAGTATTCTAGTGCTTCAGTAGAACGATAGATACAAAATCGTTAAGAAATGCAAAAAACCAACTGAACATGATGCAATAATGAGCATTGAAGAATGAAGGAGGTTATAACGATGGAAACAGTTGGGCAAATACTACGTGCTGAACGAGAAAAGAAAAATTTATCAGTTAAAGATGTGGAGCACGCCACAAGTATTCGTGCACTTTATATTACTTCGATTGAGGCAGATGACTATAAAGTTATTCCTGGTGAAGTATATCTTAAAGGATTTATTCGTAACTATGCAAATTTTTTGGGCTTAAACAGTGCCGAATTAGTGGATCTTTATCGCGAATCACAGGCGGAAGCAGCACCTGAAGCGGTTGTGACTCCTCAACCATCTGTTGTCGATGAACGTCCAAAAATCAACTTGCTAAGTATGATATCACCAAAATTAGCAGCAACAGCCATTATTCTCGTTGCTGTCATTGGCATTGGATTTTGGGCATATGGCGGACAGCAAAGTCCTAGTGTGCCGCAAAAAGTACAGCCTCCAGCCGAACAGGCTCAGCAAGTGCCGGAAGCCCCGGCTGTTCCTGTCAAACCCGCTAATACCAAGCCTGTTTATGTTCAGGCAAAATTTAGTGAAGAATGTTGGACACAGGTGACAGCGGATGGAAAGAGAATCTATGAAGGCACACCAAAAAAAGATGAATCTTTTACATGGGAAGCCCAGGAAACTTTAGCTATTAAAGCGGGTAATGCCGGTGCTATGGATGTTACATGGAATGGGCAACCCCAGGGCAAACTAGGGAAAAAGGGAGACGTTGTGACGAAAACATTCACACCGCAAGGTTCTAAATGATAGGAGCAGATAATGATAAATTCTTTTATACCCGTAAGTAAGGAAGATATGAATAATAGAGGCTGGGATCAACTGGATTTTTTATTTGTTAGTGGCGACGCTTATGTTGATCATCCCAGTTTTGGGCCAGCCATTCTTTGCAGACTCCTCGAAAGTAAAGGGTATAAAATAGGACTTATTGCACAACCAGATTGGCATTCTACAACTGACTTTTTAAAACTTGGCAAGCCACGGTTAGGTGTTTTTATTTCTGCGGGCAATTTAGATTCTATGCTGAATAAATTTACGGCAGCTAAACGTTTTCGTAGCAGCGATAATTATTCACCGGGTGGTAAAGCGGGATTGCGTCCCGAACGAGCTAGTCTAGTCTATTGTACGCGGGTGAGGGAAGCCTTTAAAAATATCCCGATTATTCTAGGGGGTATTGAAGCGAGTCTGCGTCGATTTGCTCACTATGACTACTGGTCGAATCGTGTACGACGTTCTATTATGATTGACAGTCGCGCAGATCTTGTTGTCTATGGGATGGGTGAAAAGCAGGTTGTAGAAATCGCGGAGCAGCTTGCTTATGGACTGGATGTTTCAGAAATTCATTCTGTTCATGGTACGTGTTATGCTGTACGTTCGCTTGATGAACTATGGGATTATACGTTACTACCAAGTTTTGATCAAGTTTCAACAAATAAAGCTGATTTTGCCGCTGCCTTTAAAATTCAATATGAAGAGCAAGATCCCATTCGTGGGAAAACGCTTGTACAGCAGCATGGTCCCGTTTATGTTGTACAAAATCCACCTGCTGCTTCACTATCAACAGCCGAGATGGATGCAATCTATGATCTTCCTTATACAAGAACCTATCATCCCAGTTATGAAAGATGGGGTGGTGTGCCAGCTCTTAATGAAGTGAAATTTTCTCTTGTAAGTCATCGTGGTTGTTTTGGGAGCTGTTCTTTTTGCGCCATTGTATCGCATCAGGGAAGGATTATTCAGTCGCGTAGCAAGGAATCACTGCTCAAAGAGGCTAAAGCCATTACAGAACTCCCGGACTTCAAGGGCTATATTCATGATGTCGGTGGTCCTACAGCTAATTTTCGATTGCCCGCCTGTTCTCATCAGGTAGAACGGGGAACATGTAAGGGAAAACAATGTCTTTTTCCCGCGCCTTGCAGTGAATTACGCACCTCGCATGATGCGTACTTGGAATTGCTTCGCGAGCTGCGATCACTACCGAAAGTCAAAAAAGTATTTATTCGGTCAGGCATCAGGTATGATTATCTGCTTGCTTCTCAGGAAAAAGAATTTTTGTATGAACTTTGTCAGTACCATGTGAGTGGTCAGTTAAAGGTGGCTCCTGAGCATGTTTCACCAAAAGTGACTGGGCTTATGGGCAAGCCAGGTAAAGGTGTCTATTTAGCTTTTAAAAATGCTTTCGATCAAATGAATCGTTCCATTGGCAAGGAACAATATTTGGTGCCTTATTTTATGTCTAGCCATCCTGGCTCAGGACTAAAAGAAGCTATTGAATTAGCTGAATTCTTGCGTGATACGCGCTGTCAACCGGAACAGGTGCAGGATTTTATTCCCACGCCAGGCAGTCTGTCGACATGTATGTACTACACAGGTCTTAATCCCTTAACAGGTGAAGAAATTTATGTTGCCACAAATCCTCATGAAAAAAGACTACAGCGTGCATTGCTGCAGTACCGTGATCCTAAAAACTATAGTCTTGTGTATGAAGCTTTAGAAAAGGCCGGACGTACGGATTTGATCGGGTTTGGGCCTAATTGTTTTATTCGGCCTCGCCGTGGTAGCGCTCAATCAGGTGCGCGGACATTTGATAAACAACAGAGTTCGGAAAAGCTGCCTGAGTCCATAGAAAAACGAAATAGCTTTCCTAAAAAAGAGAATAAGGGAAAGTTCAACAAAAAGAAGAATGCTCGTAAACTCCAAAAACGACGAATTAGATAAAAAAGAACAGGCATTATGCCTGTTCTTTTGGCTTCAAATAAAGAGCTTTCGAAGATTTTTTCATTAGATATGTAATGATGAGACTATGTGTGACAAGAGTTAATATTCCCAGCAATGGGTTGACACATAATAGCGTAAATAATCCGAGTAATACAGCGATGGATGAAATGATAATTTCACTTATCCAGGCCCATTTTTGTTGACGGTACAAGCCGTAGGCTGGTATTGCATACAGCACTATTCCGAATAGAGACGGAATTATTTCTGAACTGCTGCTTGTATAGACGCCATGAATGAGCTCAAATAAATTTCCCGTAGCGACAAGCAATAAATATCCAATGAGAATAAGTAAACCTGCAGGAAGATGCACAATAAGCGCTCCTTATATTCAGATAATTAATTTTATTCCATTGTAACACATCGACCTTGTGAAAAAAATAGAGCTGGGTGGATAGCACTTTAATTTTCTAATCAAGCAACTTTTACTTGCATGTCCTAGTAAGAAAGTTTATAGTATATGTTGGTACCATGTAGTGTTCACTTTTTATGGTATTTGAGTGAGATAACGGAGGAATTTAAATGCGCCGCTATATGCCGCTTATGTTTTTGTCGTTTTTCTTGGTGTTCTTAGCTATTATCGGCACGGATCTTATGGGGCATGCTGGAGAACAAACACCTGAAAACATTAAATCTGTCGTACTTTATACGAATTTACCTGTTGAACAAGTTTCATTGTTTGCTGAGGAATATGAGAATGTCGGGAAAATCCATGTTAGCATTATCCCGCTTTCTGATCAGGATTTATTGACGCGATTACAAACTGAAAGTAATGGTCCCCAGGCTGATTTGGTGCTTGCGACAACTGCCGTTCTGGACCAAGCCAAGGCAAATCATCTTTTGGCGCCAGTAACTTCTGAACAAACGGACATGGTACCTGATAGATTTAAAGATAAAGATAACTTATGGATTGGAACGTGGTATGATCCGATTGTTTTTGCTGTAAACAGGGATTTTGCCAAGAAACTTTCCCAGCCAATTGCTAAATGGGCTGATTTGACGAAGGACAATAATAAGTTTCGTATTGGCATGACTGATTTTCTTGCGTCAGAGGCGTCAGCTAATTTGCTTTATACCTTGCAGGCTGTAGAAGGCGAAACAGCGACACTCGCGTTTTTTAAAAAAATGCATCCGCAAATTGTCCAATATGCTAAATTTTTGGCCACACCTGTTCGTATGGCAGGTATGGGTGAAGTGGATATTGCTGTAGCCGTACAAAGCGAGAGTATTCGTTATCTTAATGATGGGTTCCCCATTAGCATTGTTTATCCAGAAGAAGGAACGGCCTTTTCGCTGACAGGTATTGCCCTTGTTGCGCATGCTCCTCATGCCAGCGATGCATTACCTTTTATTGATTGGTTATTACAAGATGATGCGCAGAATTTATTGCAAAACCATAAATTCTATTTCATTCCTACTCATCCAGACACAAAAATAGCAAAATTCTATGAAACGAAGCATATTAAACTTTTCGACAGTCAGCCACTTACGGTGATGCAACAGCATGAATTAATGGATAAGTGGATTCAATCTGTCCGTTTAAGTCCTCGCTCGTTTTAGGAGGGAACCATCTGTGTTAAAAGCTGGTATTATCAGTTTAGGCTGTGCAAAAAATCTTGTTGATACAGAAGTCATGCTTGGAATTTTAACAGAAAATCATGTCAAAATCGTTCAAGAGCCAGCCGAAGCGGATATTTTGATCGTAAATACCTGTGGATTTATTGATTCCGCTAAGGAAGAATCAATTACAACCATATTATCTATGGCTGATTTTAAAAAGAATGGTCACTGTCGCGGATTAATTGTTGCAGGTTGTCTTGGGCAACGCTATAAACAGGAATTGCTTAATGAACTACCGGAAATTGATGCGATTGTTGGTACAGGATCGTGGCATCGTATTATGGAAGCTGTCAATGCGGTGCTCACTGGGCAGCGCTTATTGCTTGCTGATGACAACGTAACGATTTATGATCATGAGACACCGCGTATTACGACAACGCCTTTTTACAGTGCCTATGTGAAAATAGCGGATGGTTGTGATAATTGTTGTGCCTATTGTGCTATTCCTGCGATTCGAGGCCGGTTTCGTAGTCGCCCTATTGAATCAATTGTCGAAGAAGTGAAACGTCTTGTTAAGCGGGGCACGAAGGAAATTATTCTTATTGCCCAGGATACGACCAATTATGGTAGTGATTTATATGGTAAACCTGAGCTTACAGAACTTCTCAGGGAACTTGTTAAGATTCATGACTTAGGCTGGATCCGTCTGCTTTATTGTTATCCAACTAATTTTGGTGATGATTTAATTGCCCTTATGGCGAGTGAATCCAAAATTCTCAATTATGTTGATCTACCGCTTCAACATGCTCATAATGACATTTTGAAAGCGATGAATAGAAAAGATACGCGCGAGCAAACAGAAATATTGCTGCATAAACTGCGTCAGGCAATGCCTGATGTTGTTGTTCGTACTTCGCTAATCGTCGGCTTTCCTGGGGAGACAGAGGAACAATTTGAATCTTTATTACAATTTGTCCAAGAGCAACAATTTCAAAATGTGGGTGTCTTTACTTATTCGCAGGAAGAGGGTACACGAGCGGCTAAGATGGGCAACCAAATTGATGAAACTGTCAAAGAAGAACGATATCATCGGCTCATGGCTCTCCAAAGTAAGATTAGTGAGTCTCTCAATTTAAAAAGTGAGGGCAAAGTGATTGATGTCCTTATTGAAGGGATTACTGAAGACAATCCACCCGTTATTTTTGGCCGCTCTTATCGAGAAGCACCGGAAGTTGACGGTCGGGTTTATGTTGAGAATGCGAAAGATGCTCAGCCTGGCGATATGATTCGAACGAGAATTATACAAGGATTTACCTATGATATACTGACTGAAAAAGTTGAATACTAAATGTAATTTCGTAACGATAGACACTAGAATAAGTGATGATTTTTGCTTTGCGGACCTTTAGGAGGCGCTTTGTATGATCGTTGAATTAGTAAGTACAGGTACAGAACTTTTATTAGGCCAAATTGTCAATACAAATGCTGTTTTTTTAGCACAGCATTTGAATGAAATGGGATTTGATGTTCTTTATCAAACAACAGTAGGCGATAATCGTAACCGCATGACACAAGTGCTGGAAACAGCGCTGGCTCGAGCGGATATTGTCATTACGACAGGAGGGCTGGGGCCAACGCAGGGTGATATTACAAAAGAGGTTACTGCTAAACTATTAAACTTGCCGCTAGTGTTGCATGAACCCAGTTTGGAGCGTATTCATAAGTTTTTTCAATGTCGGCAAATTCCTATGGCAGATAATAATAAACGACAGGCCTTTGTTGCACAAGGTGCGATAATTTTAGATAATGAACGCGGTACAGCACCAGGTACGATTGTTGATGTTAACGGTAAAATTGTTATTCATTTGCCTGGACCGCCTAGTGAATGTGAACATATGTTTACAAGATCGGTTGTTCCTTATTTGCAAAAAAACTTTGGGCAGCAAGGCATTATTGTATCGAAAATCCTGAGAACCTATGGTTTAGGTGAATCTTCTCTTGAGGAAGCCATTAAGGATTATATTTTGGCTCAAAGTAATCCAACGATTGCCCTTCTCGTACGTAGCGGTGAAGTGATTATTCGTCTGACAGCGAAAGCTGCTTCGCGTGAGCAAGCCGAAACACTCATTGCCGGGCTGGAAAAATTGATTCGTGAGCGCGTGGGTGATTATATTTTTGGTATTAATCAAGATACATTAGAAGAAATTTTAGGGCAGCATTTGACTGAAAAAGAATTGACTGTCGCTTTGGCTGAATCTTGTACAGGTGGTCTTGTAACAAGCCGACTTACAGATGTACCAGGCAGTTCTGTCTATCTGAAAGGAAGCATTGTTTCCTATAGCAACGAAGTCAAAATGAATGCTATTCACGTTGAAAAAGCAGTCTTAGAAAAATATGGAGCCGTGTCAGAAGAAACGGCTTGTCAAATGGCCCAAGGTGCGCGGAATTCTTTTAAAACGTCACTAGGCGTTGGAATCACGGGTATTGCAGGCCCTGGTGGCGCTACAGAAACAAAACCTGTTGGGTTGGTTTTTATTGCAGTTGATGGGCCACTAGGCACAAAATGTTATGAATACCATTTTGTTGGTCAGCGCAAAGAAATTAAAAATCGCACAGCTTTAGCCGCATTAAATCAGTTGCGGCGCTATGTTTTAACATTATAAGGAGGAATTTAATTTGAAAGAAAATAAAGATAACAAAGAGAATAAAGATAGCAAAGAAACAGTAATGTTTGGTAATATTCCCTTAAGTAAAAAGTTGATGTCTGCTGTAAAAGAAATGGGTTTTGAAGAACCCTCACCCATTCAGAGTCAGACGATTCCGCTTGTTTTAGAAGGACATGACGTTATTGGTCAGGCCCAGACAGGAACAGGTAAAACAGCTGCTTTTGGTATTCCTATGATTGAAAAAATTAATGAGACAAGCCGTAATATTCAAGGCCTTGTGTTGACACCGACTCGTGAATTGGCTATCCAGGTATCGGAAGAATTAGCGCGTATCGGTAAATTTAAAAGAGTAAGAACTTTGCCTATTTATGGTGGTCAAGCTATTGACAGGCAGATTCGTTCTTTACATATGGGTGTTCATATTGTTGTGGGTACACCTGGACGACTGCTTGATCATATTCGCCGTAATACAATTAAACTTACCAATGTAAAAACACTTGTCATGGATGAGGCCGACGAAATGCTTGATATGGGGTTTGTCGATGATATTGAAGCTATTTTGGAGCATGTTTCTAAAATTGAACGACAAACCATGCTTTTTTCAGCTACCATGCCAAAACCTATTTTGCATTTGTCTGAGCGCTATATGGATAATCCCGTTATTGTCGCTATAAGTAAAGAAAAACTGACTGTACCCTTGATTGATCAGGTTTATTACGAGACACGTGAAAAATTAGAAGGTTTATGCCGTGTACTTGACACGGAAACGACGGGGCAGCTGATTATTTTCTGTCGCACAAAACGAGGTGTGGATGATCTTGTTGCTTCGTTATCTGGCCGTGGTTATATGGCAGATGGCCTCCATGGTGATTTAAGTCAGGCACAGCGTGACCGTGTCATGAAAAAGTTCCGTGAATCTAAATTGGAAATTTTGATCGCAACAGATGTTGCAGCACGTGGTATTGATATTGATGATATTACGCATGTTATTAATTATGATATTCCACAAGATCCGGAAAGCTATGTTCATCGTATTGGGAGAACAGGCCGTGCAGGCAGAAAGGGAATTGCCATTACCTTTATTCAGCCTCGTGAATATCGTCAATTAAAACTGATTGAAAGAGCCACGAAAACGCGCATTGTTCGTCGCGCATTGCCGTCACCAGCGGATATTTTAGAACGTCAAAGAGAATTTATAAAGGAACGGCTCGTTCAAACAATAGAACAAGGGGAATTTGCTGATTATCATCATATTGTTTCTGAAGTAGTACAGAACTATGATCCTCTTGATATAGCTGCTGCTGCGCTCAAGTTATCACAAGAAGGTTATAAAGAAAAAGAGAAACCTAGAGAAGACAAGGCTAATTATCGTAACACAGGCGCTGAATCAGGTATGGTTCGACTGTTTTTCAATGTAGGTAAGTCACAAAATATCCGTCCTGAAGACATGGTGCGAACCATTGCTAGTGAAGCCGATATTCCTGGCAGTTCAATTGGGGTTATTAATATTTATGAGAAGTTTACCTTTGTTGAAGTACCGGAAGACATTGCTGAACGCGTCATCGCGGTAATGCATAGAAACACATTAAAAGGCTACAAAGTGAATGTAGAATTGGCTAGAGGCCGTTAAACTTATTTTACTGAAAAAACGGAGAGTAAATTACTCTCCGTTTTATTATTGACAGCGCGAACGAAACGTTTGTACAATAAGATGGATGCTAAAGGAGGAGATCGTATGGATAAGGTGAAGGCACTTGAAATGGCTATGCATCAAATAGAAAAAGATTTCGGTAAAGGTTCGATCATGAAGCTGGGTGACGCAGCGGCAAAAATGAACATTGAAGTGATTCCAACAGGTGCCCTTTCTCTGGATGTTGCACTTGGCGTAGGTGGAATTCCGCGTGGACGCTGTATTGAAATCTATGGTCCTGAATCGTCAGGTAAAACGACAGTTGCCTTGCATATGATTGCAGAAGCTCAAAAGTTGGGTGGTATCGCTGCTTTTATCGATGCCGAACATGCACTTGATCCAAGTTATGCTCGTAATTTAGGTGTTGATATTGATAACCTTTTGATTTCACAGCCTGATTATGGTGAACAGGCCTTAGATATTGCCGATGCTCTTGTTCGGAGTGCTGCTGTAGACCTGATTGTTGTGGACTCTGTGGCAGCACTTGTGCCTAAAGCGGAAATTGAAGGTGAAATGGGTGATTCTCATGTGGGTCTTCATGCTAGACTCATGTCACAGGCTCTTCGAAAGCTTACGGGGATTGTCAGCAAATCATGTACAACCATTGTTTTTATTAATCAAATTCGTGAAAAAGTTGGCGTTATGTTTGGTAATCCTGAAGTCACAACAGGTGGCCGTGCCTTGAAATTTTATGCCTCCATTCGATTAGAAGTCAGAAAGAGTGAAGCTATTAAACAAGGTAATGATATTGTTGGTTCGCGGACGCGCGTGAAAGTGGTAAAAAATAAAGTGGCGCCCCCTTTTCGGCAGGCTGAATTTGATATTATGTATGGCCAGGGGATTTCGCGTGAAGGCTGTATCGTTGATATGGGGACTGAATTAGAAATTATCAATAAAAGTGGTACTTGGTATTCTTACGATGAGGCACGCTTGGGTCAAGGCCGGGAAAATGTCAAAGAGTATTTTAAAAGGCATCCTGATATTTCAAATAATATTGAAGCAAAAATTCGGGATATGCTAGCGATTGGCGAAGTAAAATCATCCAATGAAAAGCAAGAAGGGGATCGGCCTGTTGAAGAGTAAACCTGAAATGAGTGCCTATTCTTACGGATTACGCCTTTTGTCTTTTCGTGGCTATAGTGAAGCCGCTTTGATAGAAAAGTTAAGTCATGCCCATTATTTAGAGCCGGAAATCGAATCTGCGATTGAAAAACTGAAGAGCTATGGATTTATTAATGATCAGGAATTGGCAAGAGCTTATTTCAATAAATATGTTACAAGTGATAAAATGGGTTTTTATCTTATTCGTGCGAAACTTAAACAAAAGAAATTTACTTCAGAAGTGGTTGAAGAGTGCTTGAGTCACTATAATCATGATGAAGCTTTTCATCAAGCTTTCAACCTGGCAAAACGTCATTTTTCAGCTGCTGCCTTGCAGGATAAGGCGAAGATTATTCGCTATTTAACTTACCGGGGTTTTTCATCGGAAGTCGTTCAAAAAACACTCACAGCCCTTAACTTGACACTTATCTGAAAAACATTTACAATTAAATTACAATCGTGTAATTATATAACCGTTTTACAATCAAAGTCTGAAAATAAACTGATTTCCACAGGGGGTTGTCAGTGAAAAAAAATCAGAGCCGTCGATTAGTCGGCTTTACCCTAATAAAATTTATTAAGAAGGAGGTGGAGGATTATAATTGAAATATTAATTGCCGCACTTATTTTCGCTATTTTAGGTACTGGTATTGGTTATATGGCGCGGAAAAAGATTGCTGAAGCGAAGTATGCCTCCGCAGAAGAAGCTGCGCAAAAGCTAATTGAAGATGCTGAGAAAATGGGCGAAGCTAAGAAAAAAGAAGTACTATTAGAAGCAAAAGAAGATATTCACAAACTCAGAAGTGAAGTAGAGCGAGAAAGCAAAGAACGCCGTAATGATTTACAACGATTAGAACGGCGATTGTTGCAGAAGGAAGAAAATCTGGACCGTAAGATGGATTCTCTGGAAAAGAAAGATGAAATGTTAAACCGTAAAGAGAATGAAATCGATAAAAGTCGAGAAAAGATAAATGAGTTGTACGCCAAACAACTTTCTGAACTAGAAAGAGTATCGGGACTGTCCTCTGAAGAAGCAAAAAAAATATTGCTTACTAATGTTGAAGAAGAAGTTCGACATGAAACCGCGATTATGATTAAAGAAATACAGCAGCAGGCGAAAGAAGATGCTGATAAAAATGCTCGGGAAATTATTTCTTTAGCTATTCAGCGTTGTGCTGCTGATCATGTTGCAGAAACAACTGTTTCTGTTGTTGCTTTACCTAATGATGAAATGAAAGGTCGGATTATCGGTCGGGAAGGTCGTAATATCCGTACTTTAGAAACGTTAACTGGTGTTGATTTAATTATTGATGATACGCCGGAAGCCGTTATTTTATCAGGATTTGATCCAGTTCGTCGTGAAGTGGCGCGTATTGCTCTCGAAAAGCTCATTACAGATGGACGTATTCATCCAGCTCGTATTGAGGAAATGGTTGAGAAGGCGCAAAAAGAAGTCGAACAGAAAATTAAAGAAGCTGGCGAACAGGCGACATTTGATACGGGAGTTCATGGGCTTCATCCAGAAATCATTCGTTTATTAGGACGCCTCAAATATCGGACAAGTTATGGACAAAATGTGTTAAAGCATTCTGTTGAAGTTTCTCACTTGGCGGGTGTTATGGCGGCTGAATTAGGCGTTGATGTGATGCTGGCTAAACGAGCGGGGTTGTTGCATGATTTAGGAAAAGCTATTGACCACGAAGTTGAAGGCCCTCATGTAACAATTGGTGCAGATTTAGCAAAAAAATATCGTGAGTCTGCTGAAGTAGTCAATGCGATTGGTGCTCACCATGGTGATGAAGAACCAACAACAGTACAGGCTGTACTTGTTGCTGCAGCAGATGCTGTATCGGCTGCTCGTCCTGGAGCCCGTCGTGAGACTTTGGAAAGTTATTTGAAACGGTTAACACGATTGGAAGAAATTGCTGAATCATTCGAAGGCGTGGAAAAATCTTTTGCCATTCAAGCTGGACGTGAAGTACGTATCATGGTAAAACCAGATAAGGTGGATGATTTAGCGTCAATTCGCTTAGTAAGAGATATTGTCAAAAAAATTGAAAGTGAACTTGAATATCCTGGCCAGATTAAAGTCACCGTTATTCGTGAAACGCGTGCTGTTGATTATGCCAAGTAAATAAAACAGCAAAACCGACCTTGAGGGGTCGGTTTTGTTTGCCATTTCTTGCTTTTCGGTCGTAGAAGGATTTATCTTGTCAATAGCGAAAAGAACAGTATATCATGAATAGAACAGGTGGTGATTCTATGAGCAGGCCAGACAAAAATGATGGACGAGTCAGTGACAGTGTTCATCTCTTAATTTCGTTATTAGTTCGTTATCCGGAAATCGGTACAATTAAATTTGATCCTGATCATCATACATTAAAATTAACCTTTATGATCCAAAATAAAGAGTCTACAGTGAATAATCAAGTTCTTGAAAAGCTATTAAATAATAGTCTAACAGCCTATCATATTTTAGAAGGCTTTTCTGATATAACTGCTAGAGTTCAAGTGGCCAGCATCCCTCCTCTTATGACGGTTCATCTTGTGCGTGATGTTTATTCATTAGGAAAAGGTGAAATTGAACTGGTTATTGCCATTCTAAAAGATCAAGTCGGTCAAGCCCTGATTGTGGAGCAAGATAGTTCATTACTTGAAGAAGAATTGATTTTTCAAGAAGAATTGATTGATAATATGCTGGAAAATATCAAAAATGAAGATTATGACCGTAGCTTGTTTGGAATAAGAGAAGAAGGACGTGTTATGGTCTTTAATAAATAAAATCGACTTCAAAAGTTTCCCACAAAGGAAGAGGAGTTAGAGCCCTGCTGTCGAATCAAAGAATATTAAATCATCGAATTAATATTCTTTTCTATATTTTCGAAAAATCAGAGGAGGGTGTTTTGTAGTGGAGATTTTAAAAGTTGCAGCAAAGTCGAATCCAAATTCTGTCGCAGGAGCTTTGGCAGGTGTACTTAGAGAACATGGCAGTGCGGAATTGCAAGCTATTGGTGCAGGTGCATTGAATCAAGCTGTAAAAGCAGTCGCTATTGCGCGTGGATTTGTTGCTCCACATGGTGTAGATTTAATTTGTATCCCTGCCTTTACAGATATTTTAATTGATGGTGAAGAGCGTACTGCCATCAAATTGATTATTGAACCGCGATAAAAAACAATAAACCTGTTCATAAGGGGCAGGTTTATTGTTTTTTATCTTGCAGATAGGTATAATAGAGGATATGAAAAGGAGCGATGTATAGTGAAATTTGAATGGATATCAGCCAATATTACTGAAATACTATGTGATACTTTAGTTATCTTGGTGTCACATGATCATACATGTCTGAATGAACTTCATTTTGAAAAACATCAGCAAGTGACAGGTCAAATAGCGGATATCTTACGTGACCAGCCCGCTCAAAGCGGTTTTGGAACGACTACGACGATTTATACACTGGGGCAGTTACGTGCCAAACAAATTCTACTTATTGGATGTGGCGATGAGAAACTTTCATTAGATAAATGGCGGGCTTTATTTGCTATTGCTGCCAGACAGGCAAAAAAATTACAATCTAAGTCACTATGTTTTGTTTTACCTGAAGATAAAGAGGCTATTTGTTCCAAGCTCATAGAAGCGGCTGTCGAAGGTAGCTTGCTTGGCACTTATTCTTTTGATGATTACCATACAAAGGAAAAAATGTCTGGCAATCTAGAAACTTGTTTGTTTACTGGTTTGGAGAAGGTAGATGCTTTCAACGAAATTGTTACAAGATCAAAAATAGTTGCCTCAAGTGTTAATTTTTCTCGTGATTTAGTCAATCAGCCAGCGTGTGCTATGACGCCTTCCATACTTGCTCAACAAGCACAAGACTTGGCCTCTACTTATGGTTGTTTAAAAAGTACAATTCTTGATCGAAAACAGATGGAAGAGCTAAAAATGAATGCGCTGTTAGCTGTAGCGAAAGGAAGCAATGAGCCGCCTAAGCTGATTGTCCTCGAATACAATGGTCATTCATCTAGTAAAGAAAAAATTGCTTTTGTCGGTAAAGGTATTACTTTTGATAGTGGTGGTATTTCTCTTAAACCAAGTAAGGGTATGGAAGAAATGAAGGATGATATGGCAGGTGGAGCGGCTGTACTAGGTGCCATGCGTGCCATTGCTCAGTTAAAACCCAAGCTCAATATTCTTGCGGTTGTGCCTTGTACGGAAAACATGCCATCAGGTCATGCGTGTCGACCAGGTGATGTTATTTCTTCGATGAATGGTAAAACCATTGAAGTTGTCAATACGGATGCTGAAGGGCGGTTGATTTTAGCGGATGCCGTGACTTACGCCAAAGAACAAGGAGCCACGCATTTAATTGATTTGGCTACGCTCACTGGGGCTTGCGTTGTTGCACTTGGAACGGTGGCATCAGGAGTCTTTACGAATCAAGCGGATTGGTGTCAAAAACTGCTTGATGCAGCAGAAAAATCGGGTGAGAAATTATGGAAGTTACCACTTTTTCCGGAATATAAAGAATTAATTAAAAGTTCCATTGCGGACATGAAAAATTCAGGTGGTCGCGATGCCGGTGCCATTACTGCCGCTTGCTTTATTGCAGAATTTGCTGAACAAACGCCCTGGATTCATATTGATATCGCAGGAACTGTTGAATCAAATAAAGATTGTGGCTACCAAGTAAAGGGGGCTACTGGGACGGGGGTTCGTACTTTAGTTCAATTAGCAGAGGAGTTGGCCTATGAAAACGGCTGATCTTCATGTCCATACGACAGCATCCGATGGACGGATGCCGCCGCAGGAAATTCTTGCTTCGGCTCAAGTAGCAGGTCTCACGGCTATCGCCATTACAGACCATGATACAGTAGACGGCTTGTTAAGTGTTTTGAAGACACTTGAGCAAACTTCTACGTTGGAAGTCATTCCTGGCATTGAATTTAGTACGGATTTACCAGGTCATGAAGTGCATATTCTGGGTTATTTTATTGATCCTTTTCATTCCGAACTTAGAATACAACTTAAATATTTAATTGATGATCGCATTGCACGAGCTCGTAAGATAGTGGATAAACTGGGGCGACTTGGATATTTTATTGATTATGATCGTGTTGTTCAACTAGCAAGAACGGCAACAGCCATTGGACGACCTCATATTGCGCGGGCTCTTGTTGAAAAGAAATATTTTAGCTCAGTTTATGATGTTTTTCAAAGTTTACTCAAAACAGATGGTCCTGCTTACGTTCCACATTACAAACTCGAACCACAGTCTGTTATCAAACTTATTCGTTCGGCAGGGGGTTTACCTGTTTTAGCTCATCCGGGATTAATTCAGAATGATGAAATTGTCAAAAAAATTCTATCCTATGGTATCGTGGGTATTGAAGTTTATCATCCTATTCATAAACCTGATGCAGTGAAACGCTATTTGGCTATGGCAAAAGAATATCACCTATGTGTAACAGGTGGCTCGGATTATCATGCCATTCCAGAACGGTTTCCTGAGCAACTGGGGATTTATACGATTGACTATGAACTTGTAACAAAGTTACGGAAAAAAGCTTCAAATGGATGATTCAAGTTTCTATTGAAATTTATTTTTGTATATTCGTCAGGAGGCTGTTTGATGGAAGTAATCGCGTTAGTTGGGCCAAGTGGAACGGGTAAAAGTCATCGGGCTTTGATTGTGGCTCACGAACGCAATGCCGACACCATTATTGATGATGGACTGCTGATTAAAGATAGTAAAATTGTTGCCGGATCTTCAGCAAAAAAGGAACGAAGTAAAATTCAAGCTGTTAAACGAGCCATCTTTATGGATGCAAAACATGCCAAAGATGTACAGGAAGCTATTACACGAGAAAAATGTAAAAAAATTCTGATTTTAGGAACATCAGAAAACATGGTAAATAAAATTGTCCATGTTTTGCAGCTTCCCCCCATATCAACATTTATTCAAATAGAAGATATTGCTACACCGGCAGAAATTGCCCGTGCACGTGAAAGTCGCGTCAAAGATGGCAAACATATCATTCCTGTTCCTACAATTGAATTAAAACCGCATTTTTCTGGATATCTTATTGATCCATTGGAGATTTTTTTTAAAAAGCCCCGGACGAAACGTCACAAGCTTGGTGAAAAATCCATTGTGCGGCCGATGTTTAGTTATTATGGAAAATTATTGATTTCTGATGCAGCGATTTCTGAAATCGTTCATTTTATTGCGACGCAAAATACTGAAATCACTCGAACAGGACAAATTCAAATAAAAAATTCTCATGATAGAGAAACAGGCATATCCATTGCATTAGATGTGATAATGAAATATGGAAAACCGATCCGTCCAATCATCCAAACTGTACAACTGCGAATCAAAGATGTTGTTGAATATATGACAGGTATGAAAGTCAAAACAATCAATGTAGAGGTAAAGCGTCTCAGCATTGATTAATTGTTAGGGGGAAAGGATATGGAAAAAGCGCATATCAAAACAGTTTTGTTTTCAGGTTATGCCAAACTTCCAACAGGCATTACGGCCAGTGAAATGTATAAAGTCGTGGGGGTTATTTTAACGATTGATGTGGAAACAGGTATGATTATTGAAGCTGACTGTACACTTGCTACACGCCTTGCGCGGAAACATGTGGCAAGCATTTTAGTTGGACATACTTTAAAAAATGGACCCGATCCTATTTTACATTTAGTTGATAAAACTTATCAAGGTAGTGCGAAAAAAGCTATTATTACGGCTATGCGCATTATTTATGATAAATATCGTGGGTTTCAAGAAGGCAGTATTCCAAGTTTACTGGACTGATTCATTTAGTAAGTGTTGTGATTATTTGCTATTGTAACTTAATATTTTATATACTGACAAAAAAGCTTGCAGATTATCTGCAGGCTTTTTTGTTATTTTTTACAGACCCCTTGATTTTTTGCGTACCATGGAATGTATTCTAGTAAGCGATAGTCGCTCTTGGTTAGGATCAACCATATAATAGTTTAGAAAACTTATGAGAATGATAAAATGCAAGGGAAGTGAAGTGATGTTGCTTAGAATGCTTAATGTGCTTCACGACAATTGGGTTGGAATAATCTTATTCATGACATTGTTAACTTTTTTTGCCTGGCTGTTTGGTTACGTATTGAATGGTTTATATAGTTATAAATTTGATTTAGCCAGTTGCTGGGCTGGCTTTGGTGCCATTGCCACAGCGGCAGCGGCAGGATGTGGTAGATGGTGGATTGATAGCAGGGAGAATTCAAAACAGGGTGAAATGCCCCAAGGGAGGATGAAGGAATGAGTAGTTTAGGCAGCTTATCAGCGAAATACGAATCAAATAGTGATTGTGCAGCCGTTTCCATTAATGAATGTGATGGAGGGGGTGTTTCTTTTGGCATTTATCAGTTTTCATCAGTCCAAGGTGTTGTGCAAGACTTTGTACAATTTTTAAAAAGACAACAGCCCCCGCTTAATCAATACGGCATTCAATTAGAGGAGGCGGGTGATCCTAAGAATACTGGGTTTCAAACCAAATGGCAAACAATCGGATCGATTGATCCAGGTGGATTCACAGATCTGCAGGAAGCTTATGTTCGTCCAATTTATTTTGATGCGGGAGCTCAAAATTTATTAAATTGGTATTGCTTTGACATTTATGAGCACAGCGCAGCTCTTCAAGCAGTGTTATGGTCTAATTGCGTGCAGCATGGCAGCTATTATGGGGCGGAAGTATTTGACGATGCAGCAAAATGTGCTGGTCGAAAACTGGTAGATATGAGTGATTATGATGTTATTTATAATATTTATGAAGTAAAATTGACGGATTTGAGTTGGTCGAGTGGGAGTCCTGAAGAACGGCCGGGACTGTTCTTCCGCTGGAAAAATGAACGACTAGATGCTCTTGATATGTTAAATGAATAAAGTTCATTGGGACTTCTTTTGTTTTTATACCCTGTATTTGCTATAATGAAGGAGATAAGAACAAAGGAGCGATTGGAACGTATGACTGATTTTAATAAAACTAATGCGTCTCATGCAAAATCGGCGTTTATTATTACCTACGGGTGTCAAATGAATGAAGCCGATTCGGAAAAATTAATGGGGCAGCTGGAGAAATGTGGCTATATATCGGCACGAGCACTCGAAGAAGCCGATCTTATTTTAATTAATACTTGCTGTGTTCGTGAAAGTGCTGAGCAAAAAATTTATGGTAAAATTGGCGAATGCAAACGATTAAAGACACTTAATCCGAAGTTAATTGTCGTCATAACAGGCTGTATGGCCCAGAAAAATCGCGAGCAGCTCTTAAAACGGGCGCCCCATATTGACCTTATTTTAGGTACCAATAATGTTCATGGCCTTATTGAGGCGATAAAAAAAATTGAACAAACTCATGAAAAAGTTGTCGCTGTTTTTGATCAAACAGAAACATTTGATAATGTCCCTGTAAAGCGCGGCAGTGATTTAAACGCCTGGGTTCCTATTATGTATGGGTGCAATAATTTTTGCACCTACTGTATCGTTCCTTATGTGAGAGGCCGGGAACGCAGTCGTTTGCCGCAAGATATTTTAACAGAAATTACTGAACTAGGTAAAAAAGGTTTTAAAGAAATTATGTTGCTTGGGCAAAATGTCAATTCTTATGGCAAGGACACGGCCTTGGGTTTGGACTTTGCCGGACTTCTGGCAGAAATTGATGAGTCAAATGCCGTGGAACGCATTCGCTATATGACTTCTCATCCGCGCGATATGACAAAGCAAGTGATTGATGTTATTGCAAAGAGTCGTCACATTTGCGAACATTTTCACCTGCCTATTCAGTCTGGCAGCGATGAAATATTGCATCGGATGAATCGAGGTTACAATCAGGAAAGTTATCGTAAAATTGTTCATTATATTCGTAAGGTGTTACCTCATGCCAGTCTTACGACGGATCTCATTGTTGGCTTTCCTGGTGAAACAGAAGAATTATTTCAGGAAACACTGGATTTTGTTAGCGAAATTAAGTTTGATGCAGCTTACACTTTCCTTTATTCGAAACGTTCAGGAACCCCTGCGGCGACGATGGAGGATCAAGTACCTGAGACGATAAAAAAAGAACGCCTCCATCGCTTAATGGAAAGACAAAATGAAATTAGTTTGGCAATTAATAAAAAACTTGAAGGGCAGGTTGTTGAGGTGTTAGCAGAAGGCCCGAGTAAAAATGATGACCAAACTTTCACGGGACGTACGCGGACAAATAAAATTGTGTTGTGGCATAAAGATGACGACGATAAAGCCGGACAGTTTGTGCACGTCATGATCGAAAAAGCACAGACCTGGGTTTTGAAAGGAAACAAACAGCCATGACTTATACTCCAATGCTCAAGCAGTATCGTGAAATTAAAGAACAACATCAAGATGAGATTCTTTTTTTTCGTTTGGGTGATTTTTATGAAATGTTTTTCGATGATGCCAATCTGGCATCACGAGAGCTAGAAATTACCTTAACAGCTCGTGATGGTGGGGCTGGACTAAAGGTTCCTATGTGCGGCATTCCTTATCATGCGGCTGACAACTATATTGCCAAGCTTATTGCTAAAGGCTATAAAGTAGCAATTTGTGAACAAGTGGAAGATCCGAAGCTTGCCAAGGGAATTGTCAAACGGGAAGTTGTCAAGATTATTACGTCAGGCACACTGACGCAGGAAACGTTGCTGACAGATCAAAACAATAATTATCTCGTTGTTTTATATGAGGAAGAGAATTCACTGGCATTTGCTGCTGCAGATATATCTACAGGCGAATGCTTCTGGACGCTCTTTACAGGGGCCGATCGTTACAATACGTGTTGTGATAATCTCTATCGTCTTATGCCTGCGGAACTTGTTCTTTCCAGTCCTCTGTCAGACGAAGCAGGTATTCGCTCCTTTTTGCATGACCGTGTAACGGCCTGTACGGTATCACGTTTTGATGAAAAAATACCTGATGCCCAAGAGCTTCTTATTCGTCATTTTCCACCTGAAGAGCATCCAACCAATCTTGTTGCGGTACAAGCTGTTATGGCCCTTTTGGCTTATTTACATCATACACTGAAAAATAGTTGTTCTCATATCAACCGTCTGACTCGTTATGAAGTTTCTGATTGTTTAATACTTGATGCAGCAACGCTGCGTAATTTGGAAATTACCCGCAATATGCGCGACGGTAGTAAACGTGGCACGATTTTGGGTGTACTTGATTTTACAAAAACTGCTATGGGCGGGCGTTTACTTAGAAAATGGCTGGAATATCCTCTTGTTGATATTCCCCTAATTCGCTCGCGCCAAGACGCTGTTGCCGAACTTATTCAGCAAGCAGGACTACGTGCTGAACTTACTGAAGTACTAGAATGTGTTTATGATTTTGAACGTATTCTAACGCGGATTGAAGTGGGAACAGCCAATGGACGTGATTTAACGGCTCTTCATGCATCGCTAACGGTGTTACCTAAACTTCGCGATCTATTAAATCGTACAACAGACCCCTTATTAATCCGTCTTAATGGACAACTTGATTTGCATGAAGATATGACTCAGCTTATTGGGCAGGCCCTTGTGGATGAACCGCCTTTTTCAGTAAGAGAGGGAGGAATGATTCGTCCAGGCTATCACAGTGAACTCGATTCACTACGTTCTTTGTCTCATGACAATAAACAGTGGATTCAAGATGTGGAAGCACGAGAAAGAGAGAATACAGGCATTAAAACCTTAAAGATTGGTTATAATCGTGTGTTTGGCTACTACATTGAAGTCACTCATTCTCAAACACATGCTGTACCTCCTACATATGTACGAAAACAAACGCTGGCTAATGCTGAGCGTTACATTACACCGGAACTCAAGGAATATGAAACAAAGGTTTTGGGGGCGCAGGAAAAAATTGTTGTCCTTGAATATGAACTCTTTACAGCTCTTCGTGATACAGTAAAGGAGCACATTCCGGCTATTCAGCAAACAGCACGGCAAGTCGCTGCTGTTGATGCTCTCATGAGTTTGGCTGAAGCAGCCCACAGATATCACTATGTACGTCCTAACTTGTGTAAAGAAAGGCAAATTGTCATCACAGATGGACGTCATCCTGTTGTCGAGCGGCTGCTCAAGGGTGAAGTCTTTGTCCCAAATGATACGAGACTCAATCATCATGATCATGAAGTCATTCTTTTAACAGGTCCGAATATGGCTGGTAAATCAACCTATATGCGACAAGTGGCGCTACTTGTGCTACTTACGCAAGTAGGTAGTTTTATTCCAGCATCAGCGGCACAAATTCATCCTGTGGACCGTATCTTTACTCGTGTTGGTGCCAGCGACGATTTAGCCACTGGGCAAAGTACTTTTATGGTTGAAATGAGTGAAGTGGCACATATCTTAAAAAATGCTACAGCCAATAGCTTGGTTATTCTTGATGAAATTGGCCGGGGAACAAGTACATTTGATGGGATGAGTATCGCCAGGGCCGTTATCGAATATATGGAAGAACGTATTGAATCGTTAACACTTTTTGCAACTCATTATCATGAATTAACGACACTGGCTGAGAATTTTGAAAAAATACAAAACTACTCTATTGCTGTAAAAGAACGTGGCAATCAAGTCATTTTTCTGCGGCGGATTGTTGCGGGGGGGGCGGATAAAAGTTATGGCATTCACGTGGGACAGCTGGCCGGTCTGCCAAAAAAACTTATTACTCGTGCCGGCGAACTTCTTGCTGAAACAGAAGCCTGTCAAGGCACTGTTCCAGGGATTTGCGAGAATCTTCCGGCTCAAACAGAAGAAATTGCGGCTACAATGACGCTGTTTTCTCAGGCCGTCATAGATGAACTACTAAAAATCGATGTGTTATCTATCACCCCGATTGAAGCGCTTAATATCTTATATAAGCTACAAAACCAGGCGAAAGAGGAGGCTGGTTTGCCATGATACCTGCCGCAAGCGTCCGATTGCTTGATGAAAATACGGCTAACAAAATTGCCGCTGGTGAGGTTGTGGAACGACCGGCATCCATTGTAAAGGAGCTTGTAGAAAATGCTCTTGATGCAGGCAGTACGGTCATTGAAATTGAAATCGCCGCAGGGGGTACTGAACTTATTCGTGTTACAGACAATGGCAGCGGTATGACAACAGCCAATGCCAAGCTGGCCATTTTGCGTCATGCCACAAGTAAAATCTCATCAGCCGATGATCTCAATCATTTAGTTTCCCTCGGTTTTCGTGGTGAAGCTTTGCCAAGTATTGCCGCTGTTTCACGCTTTACCTTACTTACTCGTCCGCAGGAAGAAAGCATTGGGACGCGGATCGAAATTGAAGGAGGCTTTGTACAAGATGTTGTCGAAGCTGGGGCGGCATCAGGTACAAGTGTGACCATTCGCGACCTTTTTTTTAATACGCCGGCACGTCGTAAATTTTTAAAAACCGTAGCAACGGAAGGGGCACAAATTCATAGCATTATCGGTAAAATTGCCCTTGCTTATCCAGGTGTAACATTTAAACTGATTAACCATGAACGTTTAGTGTTGTCTACGCCAGGTACCGATGACTTACTAGAAACGGCCGCCAATTTGTATGGGCATAAAATTAAGCCTGATCTGCTCGCTGTAGACTTTGAATACGAGGGTATTGGCGTAACAGGTGTTGTGGCTAAACCCCATCTTATTAAGGGGACGCGTGCCTGGCAGACATTCATTGTTAATAATCGGGTCATTACGAATCGCATGATGGGCAAGGCCCTTGATAATGCCTATCACTCGCTTTTACCCAAAACAGGCTTTCCACTTGCTGTCATTCGTCTCAGCATTGCACCTGAAACAGTCGATGTTAATGTACATCCACAAAAATTAGAAATTAAGTTTAGCAATGATCAACTCATTTATCAGGCTCTCTATCGGGCTGTCAAGGATGTTCTCGTTCATCCTTCCTCACCGGGTCTTACGGCTGCTGCTCCTTCGCTTACACCAAATCTGGCGGTTACAGCAGTGCCTTTACAACTAGAGAACATGCATGTCTCATCACGGCCGGAGGCTGGCGTGACAACTTCTGTTTGGCATCCGTCAGGGTCAGCCCATGAAGCTCAATACACATCAGCTGAGTCCTCTGCTGCATTTTCTGTTGCTGAGGCTAGACAAGCTCTTGCCAAACAAGAGCCACTACAATCAGTTGAACCTGTTTTACAGGAAAATTCTAATTGTGAACAAGTCCTTTATCCATTGGGGCAAATTGATCATTGTTATATCGTGGCCCAGGGACAAGATGGACTATATATTATTGATCAGCATGCTGCTCATGAGCGTATTCGCTATGATAAGTTAAGCCAAGCTGCTGATCGTGTGCCAAGTCAGCAGCTGTTAGTTCCTTTACTCATTGAGTTTACAGAACCAGAGGCGGATATACTGATCGATTTTCAAGGGCTTTTCTATGAACTGGGCTTTGCTGTGGAATTGGCTGGTCCAACAACGATTCGCTTACTGGAAATTCCGGCGGATATTCAAAATAATTATGCTGAAGCTTATGTGCGTGATATTATTAGCCAAATTCAAAGTCAGGATCATCCTACGTCGCAAGCTCTTCGGCATTCGTGTTTGCAACTTGCCGCTTGTCATGGAGCAATCCGTGCTGGTGAAAAACTGAATATGCGTCAAATGCAGGCTCTTTTAGAAGAATTGTGCCAGACAGAGCTGCCTTATGCTTGCCCGCATGGACGTCCGGCTATGATCCGTTTTACCCCCCATGACTTAAGCAAATTATTTAAGCGAACATGACAGGAGAATATCTTGCGTATAAAAAATATCCAAAATGGTAAACATGACCATAGAATGCAAAGGGTATCACTGCAAATTAAAAGGCAGGTGGCATGATGAACCGCCTTATTGTTTTATTGGGTCCTACTGCTGTAGGAAAAACAAAATTAAGTATTGCTCTTGCTAAGCGGCTTCATACAGAAATCATCTCGGGGGATTCCATGTTAATTTATCGGGGGATGGATATTGGTACAGCCAAGCCTTCTTTGATAGAAAAAGATGGGATTGTTCATCATTTAATTGATATTTTGGAACCCAATGAAGAATACAGTGTTGTTGATTTTCAACAACAAGCAGCAGTTCTTATTGACCGTCTGAATAAGGCAGGGAAAATACCTATTTTAGCCGGGGGGACGGGACTGTATGTCAAGGCTTTGCTTGAAGGATATGTATTTCATGAGATACAAAGTGATGAAGTTTATCGTACCTATCTGACACAATTAGCAAAGCAGCAGGGAAATGAGAAAGTTCATGCTTTGCTTGCCAAGGTTGACCCAAAAGCGGCCCAGCGTCTTCATGTCAATGATTTACGCCGTGTGATTCGCATTTTGGAAATTCATCATCTGACACGGCAAGGTAAGCAAAGCAAACAGCCCGAAGAATGCCAGGTCCCTTCACAGTCATTGCAATATGAAGCGAGTGTCATTGGTTTGACCATGAAACGTTCACTGCTATATGACCGCATTAATCAACGCGTAGACAGGATGGTTGCTGCTGGCTTGGTAGAGGAAGTTAAAAGGTTGCTTCAGTCTGGACTAGCAGTTGAAGCGCAGTCAATGCAGGCCATTGGTTATAAGGAGATTGTTTTATACTTAAAAGGTCAAATGGCACTCGATGATGCGCTAATGAAGATGAAACAAGCAACAAGGCATTTTGCCAAACGTCAGTTGACTTGGTATCGGAAGATGCCCTATATTCAGTGGTTTTCTGTTGATGCAGGACGATCAGAAGCCCAAATTGTGGAAAATATTTACCAATCTATTGCAGAAAAGTTCAATCTAAAGTAGAATGAAGAAGTAAATTGAATTCGGAGGGATTGCGTCATGACAACAAAAGCAATTAATTTGCAGGACAGTTTCTTAAATCAAGTCCGCAAAGAAAATGTACCTGTCGTTATTTATCTTGTAAATGGGTTTCAACTGCGTGGTTCAGTTAAAGGGTTTGACAATTTTACTGTTATTATCGAAAATGATGGCAAGCAGCAGTTAGTCTATAAGCATGCAATCTCAACGATTACACCCTTCCGACCGCTGAATTCAATGCATAAGGAAGACCATAAGTTTGATAAATTACAGTCGGATAAATCACAACCAGAAAAGTCCCAAATAGACCGACAGTAATGTTGACGAAATTTCAGAACGAACATTCCTGGAAATGAGTCATATTCTCGTAGAAAAAGCTCCAAGCCTATGCTTAGGAGCTTTTTCTATTGTATTCACCCTTCTGTAAGGTCTTGCGTATAATAATTATCATCAATAATGAGGTGGGATTATGGTATACACCTGGCCAGCGGAGGTTTTAGAACACGTTGAAACGGGTCAGTGTTCAGCATTAGAAGCCTGTCGGGCCTTAATTGATCTGGATCGGATGGGAAGTAGTATTCGAAAGCATAAGAGCAAAAACGAAACTGCCCCCGTTGTTACGGAAAATATTTTTAAGGATCTTGACCAGTTAATTGGCCTAGAGGAAGTAAAAAAATTAGTAAGAGAAATTTATGCTTTTATTGAAATACAAAAAAGACGGCAAAAAGAGCAACTATTGACGGAACCCCTTTGTCTGCATATGATTTTTAAAGGAAATCCAGGTACAGGAAAAACAACGGTGGCGCGCATACTTGGTAAGATCTTTTATCATATGAAGCTTCTTGAAAAAGGCCATCTTATTGAAGTAGAACGAGCCGATCTTGTTGGTGAATATATTGGTCATACCGCCCAAAAAACGCGTGAACAATTAAAAAGAGCTTATGGCGGAATTTTATTTATTGATGAAGCTTATTCATTGTCACGGGGTGGGGAAAAGGATTTCGGCAAAGAAGCCATCGACTGTATCGTGATACTCAGGAAGCAAATCAGTATAAAGGTCATTAAAGAGAACCCAGGTACATGGGTTGATGGTATGGTTAATTACTTAAAATGATCATTAATTGATTTTTCGTAAATATGATAAAAACAGATGAGAAGTTAAAATTCAAGTAAAAACAAGTAAATAACAGATGAATTTTTAGTAAAAATACATTGACGCATAATGAGGAGTTTGCTATACTTTTTATATAAATAACTGAATTTTCCAATACGATGAAATATTATAAAATATTCTGAGCGTTGTTTAGCATCGTCAACGAAAGGGGAGGCAAAATGAGAAATACATTGGAATTTAAGCAAATTACCAAGTACTTTCCCGGGGTTAAAGCTTTGGACGACGTGAGCTTTAAGGTCGAAGGGGGAGAGGTCCTGGTCTTCTTGGGAGAGAACGGAGCAGGAAAGTCAACTTTATTAAAGGTGCTAAATGGGGATTATCAGCCTACATCAGGAGAATATTTGCTCAATGGGGAAACCCGGCACTTCAATAACCCTAAACAAGCCATAGAAGCTGGAATCAGTGTGATTTATCAGGAAAGACAAATTGTGATGGATGTCAGCGTGGCGGAAAATATTTTTGCCGGTAGGCTACCAGTAAATAAATTAGGATTTATCGATCTTAAAAAGTTGAATAGCGATGCAAAAAAAATTATTGATGAATTTGGCTTACCTATTCATCCGCAAGGAAAGGTTAGAAATTTAAGTATTGCTCATCAGCAAATGGTTGAAATCATGAAAGCTTATAGCCGGAACTTGAAAGTTATTGCTTTTGATGAACCAACAGCTAGTTTGTGCGACAGTGAGATTGAAGTTTTATTCAAAATTATTGCAAAACTTAAAGAAGAAGGAAAAGTGATTATTTATGTATCGCACCGGATGCAGGAAATTCAACAAATAGCCGACAAGGTGGCTGTTTTTAAAGACGGTAAATTTGTTAAATTGGTTAGGCAGAAGGAAGTTTCCGAAAAAGAGCTGATTAAATTGATGGTCGGCAGGGATTTGGGAGACGTTTTTAAAGAACTAAATCGTAATGCTGCCATAGGGAAAATTTTGTTGGAAGTCCGTAAGCTTACTTCCGATCGGGTAAGAAATGTTTCATTTACGCTGAGAGCCGGGGAAATACTTGGATTTTCCGGATTGGTTGGGGCGGGCAGGACCGAACTGATGCGCTTGATTATCGGTGCTGACAGCATACGATCAGGGGAGATATTTCTTGATGGTAAAAGTGTGATCAACCGCTCACCTAAAGACGCAATTAATTATGGTCTTGTTATGGTACCGGAAGACCGAAAAACGCAGGGAATCTTGGCTAACATGTCGGTAGGTGAAAATATCAGCGTTTCTATTTTAGATCGTATTCTTGGTAAGCTGGGGTTAATCGATAAAAAAAAGGAAGAGGCCGCTGTCGAAAAAAATATTAAAAAATTCAATATTAAGACACCGAATGCTTATAAAAAGATAGTGGAACTCAGTGGTGGTAATCAGCAAAAAGTCATTGTTGCCAGATGGCTGACTACAGAACCTAAAGTTTTGATTCTGGATGAACCGACCAAAGGAATTGATGTTGGTGCTAAATCTGAGTTTTACAAACTGATTTGTAAAATAGCCAAAGAGGGGGTAGGTATTTTGCTGATATCTTCCGAATTGCCGGAAGTCATTGGTTTGAGCGATCGAATTATCGTGATGCGGAATGGTAGAATAACCGGTGAAGTTCAACGAGAAGAGGCTACGGAGGACTTATTACTGACTTATGCTATGTTAGGCGAAGGAGGAAAAAAATATGCCTAATATTAATATCAGGAAGTTTATGGAAAATATTGAGACAGATAAGCTTGGTTTGCTAGGAGCTTTAATCGCCTTAATAATTTTATTTTCTTTGTTTAACGCGAACTATTTTAGTAGCGCGAATTTGATTAATGTTTTGGTCGCCGCCTCGATTACTGGTCTTGTCGCAATTGGTGAGTCGTATTTGATTATTGCCTGCCTAATTGATTTGTCGGCAGGTTCGGTAGCTGCTTTTGCCAGCGTTTTCGGGGCCGTTTTAATGCAAAAGGGCCTGGGCTTTTTCCCGATGTTATTATTGGTAGTTTTCTCCGGTGTGGTGGTAGGTTATGTTAATGCTTGGTTCGTAAATAAAATCAAATTAGAATCCTTTATATCTACCTTGGCAACGATGTCGATCATGAGAGGTCTAGCTTACATCATTTGTGATGGGAAACCGGTATATATTATGGATAATACTTTTATTAACTTTGGTAAAGAGCGTATTTTGGGATTGCCGATACCGGTTATAATTTTAATTATCGCTTTTCTTATTTTTGGCGTTATCCTGGCAAAGACGAAATTTGGCAGGAGCATCTACGTGATTGGCGGCAATAAAAACGCGGCAAGAATGGCCGGTTTGGATCCCGAGCGGATCAACAATATATTATTTATGTTAACGGGTGCTTTGGCGGCGTTAGGTGGAGTAATATTAGCAGCCAGAATGAGTTCCGGTCAACCTGCTGCCAGTGTTGGCCTTGAATTTGACGGCATTACGGCTGCCGTTTTGGGCGGGACGGCATTTGCCGGTGGAGTTGGTACCATATTTGGTACCGTACTAGGCGTTCTAATCCTCCAGGGATTTAATACAGGTCTTATTATGTTGAATGTTCCAGTCTTTTGGCAGTATGTAGCAAGAGGCATGCTGTTACTTATTGCTTTGTCGTTCGATTATATCCGCAAAACCAATCGGGAGAAGAAGTTGCTTGAGGAAAGTATGGTTGCTTTGGAAAAGGAGGAGGCCATCGTCCATTAATTTGGCGAAAGCATAAAATTATTTTCAAAAAGGAGGATGAATTTCGGGCTGATTTTGGATATTGACAAAAAACGAGGAGGATTATGAATGAAGCTGAAAAAGATATTCACAGTGGTGCTGGGAATTTTATTCGTCAGTTTGTCATTGTTGGGCTGTGGTTCAGGTGAATCAGATCAGGGAAAAAGTGCTGCCAGCAGTGGTCAAAAAAAGTTGGTGATTGCCGGCATCTATAAAGCCGGTGATCAGGTATGGTTTATTGATGAAGGAAAAGCCGCTGAAAAAATGGCAAAAGACATGGGGGCAGCGAAATTTCTCTTTGTTGATGCCAAAATGAATCCTGATACTTACATGCAGGCGGTGGAAAATGTTATCGCCCAAAAAGTAGATGGCGTAGTCACTTGCATTCCTGATCAGAAATTATCTAAAATAACGGTTGAAAAATTCAAACAAGCGGGTATTCCGGTCATCGCTGTTGATGATGCCTTGCAGGATGAAAGCAATAACAAGCTGGTTCCTTGGGTTGGTATTAATGCCTATAAAATTGGCCAAGTTAACGGTGAATGGATGGCTAATTATGCTAAACAAAATAATCTGGATCAGGATGCTGAAACGGGTTTGCTTGTACTGACCATGGATACTGTGTCAAGCTGTGTACCAAGAACACAAGGCGAGCAGGAAAAATTCAAGGAAATATTGCCTAGCTTTGCTGAGAACAGGGTATTTAAGGCCGATTATACAGGCGAAACAGATAAGGGATTTAATGCGGCTTCGGCTATTTTTACCGCTCATCCTGAAATTAAGAAGTGGATGGTTATGAGCGCTAACGAGGAAGGCGCGGTTGGCGCAGTAAGAGCTTTGGAGCAAGCTGGTTTGGATAAGAGCTCTTGCGTGATCGGTCTTGGTGGTTATCTTGCCAAAGATGAGTATAAGAAACCTTATTCTGCCATGAAAGCAGCTACTTATTTCTCATCCGATGATGTGGGCGGTATTTCCGTAAAATTATTAATCAACAATATTTTGCAGAAAACAGAAATTCCAATGGAAACAGCTGTGGACGCTAAAATTGTGACACCGGATAATTATAAAGAGGTTATGGGGAGTCACGCAAATTAGCTAGACGAATTCAATGAATTGGCGCTCAAGGTCGCGGGGGCGCCAATTCATTTAAATCTTAGTAGTAATTGGGTACGTATTATATGATCCGCATCCACTGACGATTCAAGTAACTATGACCATTCAGTTGATCGGATCAATGTTTTTATTCCCTTTAAATTTCACTAAAAATAAGTAAAATAAATGTTGTTTTTAGTAAAAAATCGACTTTTCATTTTTACGATTATTTAATGAAGTATAAAGATCGGTAATAATCGTATTTTCGTCAACTTTCACGTAGGAGGTGATAGCTGTGCACCAAGTTGAAAAATGTGCGGCAGTATTTAAAGAAAAATTCCACAGTGATAGATATCGGGTGTTTTTTGCACCTGGTAGAATTAATTTGATTGGTGAACATACGGACTATAATGGCGGACATGTATTTCCCTGTTCGATTACATTGGGCACCTATGTATTGGCTCAAAAAAGTAGTGGCAATCTGATTCGCATGTATTCCATGAACTTCCCGGAAAAAGGGGTGATTACTTTTTCACTGCGAGATCTGGACTATAATAAAACACATGATTGGGCTAATTACCCCAAGGGCATGATTCGTTATCTTATTGCCGACGGTTATCAGATTGACAGCGGTATGGATCTTTTGTTTTATGGTGAAATTCCGAATGGCGCCGGACTGTCATCATCGGCATCCATTGAATTGGCAACTGGAGTTATGTTGGAAAAAATGTTTGCTTTGTCGCTGGAACGCTTGACACTGGTAAAACTGGGGAAAAAGGTAGAAAATCAATTTATCGGCGTCAACTGTGGGATCATGGATCAGTTTGCTATTGGCATGGGAAAAACCGACTGCGGTATATTGCTTGATTGTGATACATTGAAATATTTATACGCGCCCCTTCATCTCAAGCAGCAACATATTGTGATTATAAATTCCAATAAACGTCGTGAACTGGCGGATTCTAAATATAATGAAAGACGAAATGAATGCGAACTGGCTTTGAAGCGGCTTCAGGCTAAATTGCCGATCCAATCGCTGGGGGAATTGGATGAGGCGACATTTGAAAAGAACAAGGACTTGATCGGCGATCCTATATTAATAAAACGTGCGAAGCACGCAGTATATGAAAACCGCCGGACTTTAAAAGCGCTGACGGAGCTGAAACAAGGCCGACTGGCTGAATTTGGCAAACTGATGAATGAATCTCATATTTCGTTGCGAGATGATTACGAAGTAACTGGTAAGGAATTGGATACGCTGGTAGATGCGGCCTGGCAACAGCCTGGGGTGCTGGGAGCACGTATGACTGGCGGTGGTTTTGGTGGCTGTACAATTGCTATTGTAGAGAATGAACAGATTGAGCAGTTTATCGATCAGGTTGGCCGGACTTACAAAGAAAACATTGGTTACGCTGCTAGTTTTTATATTGCCAATATTGGCGATGGGGCAAAAGAAATTTCGCAGGACAGTGATGTAGTTGGATGTATTGGTGGTAGGAAGAGTCGGGTATATTGGTTCTCATGCCATTTATCAACTGATTGAATGTGGTGATTCAATTAACTTGGGGGAAGGTTAGGATGAATATCTATCAAGTCGTGCGGCAATTAATTGAAAAGGCAATTTCGTTGGAATTGATTGAACGATGTGATGAAGTATACGTCAGAAACCAAATTATCTATTTGTTGGGGCTGTCAGATTTTATTCAAGAAGACATTGCTTTTAGTAAAGCGACTATACCTGATTTGCTGGAAAATTTGGTGCAATATGCTTGCGAACAGGGTGTGGTATCTGATCTGTTTGATGAACAGGAAATATTAGCCGCAAAAGTTATGGATTGTTTTATTCTTCTTCCATCGGTGATCAATGAGCGATTTCGCAATAAATATAAAATTAGTCCGCAGCAGGCAACCGATTATTTTTATAAACTAAGTCGGGATAGCAACTATATCCAAACGAAACGAATCAGCAAAAACATAAATTACAAAGCAGCTACGGAATATGGTAAGATGGATATTACGATCAATTTATCCAAACCGGAAAAAAATCCGCAGGATATTATGAAGGAAAAAACGCTAAAGAGTACTAGCTATCCTAAATGCTTACTTTGTGCCGAAAATGAAGGCTATGCGGGACGAATTGGTCATCCGGCCCGCACCAATCATCGATTGGTACGTCTTGAATTACTTGGTGAACAGTGGTATTTGCAATATTCTCCTTATGTATACTATAATGAACATTGTATTGTTTTTGCTGAGGAACATCGGGACATGAAGCTGGACAGGGCAACCTTTTTGCGGCTGCTGGCCTTTGTGGAGCAATTTCCGCATTATTTTATTGGTTCTAATGCTGATCTGCCGATTGTCGGTGGTTCGATTCTTTCTCATGATCATTTCCAGGGTGGCCACTATGAATTTGCTATGGAAAAAGCAGCAGATGAATTTTTATTTTCACTGAAAAGGTTTCCTGATGTTCATTGTTCGGTGATTAAATGGCCCTTATCAGTCATCCGATTAAGAGGGAAATGTGCTGCGGAACTTGCTGCGGCGGCGAATCACATTTTAGATTGCTGGCGGCAATACAGCGACCTGTCTGTCGCTATCCTCGCCGATTCCAAGGGCGTGCCGCATAATACTATTACGCCGATTGCCCGTCAATGCCATGGCCTATTTGAGATGGATTTGGCACTCAGAAACAATCGCACCACTGAAGAATATCCGCTGGGAATTTTTCATCCGCATCAGGATGTACAGCATATCAAGAAAGAAAATATCGGGCTGATTGAAGTGATGGGACTTGCGGTATTGCCGGCAAGGTTGAAACTGGAATTGCAGGAAGTAGCGGAATATGTATTGGGCCGTGATATTCAGATTCCTGAGTATCATCGGACATGGGCAGAGTATTTAAAAGAAAAATACAATCATCAGGTAAATCCAGGTAACATCCGGGGAATAATTCAAATCGAAACGGCGGCAAAGTTCACGCGAGTATTGGAGGATGCCGGTGTTTTTAAGCGAAATGAACCGGGAAATGCAGCTTTTAGGAGATTTTTAGCGATGGTTGATAAATAATTTAGAATGGCAGCAGATGCCTGGCTTGATAAATTTTACAAAATATATTTTTGATATATATTTGGCTAATTTTGTAAATAAAGGCTAGAAAAAAGCAGGGTGGATATTATTATGGCTACGATTAAAGATATAGCGAACCAGGCAGGTGTTTCAATTGCTACAGTATCGCGGGTTCTTAACTACGATGCAACCTTATCTGTAAGTGATGAAACCAAAAAAAAAGTGTTTGAAGCTGCCGAGGAACTTTCTTATGAAAAACGTACGACTCGCAAAATGGCAGCAACCAAAATTGCCTTGATTCATTGGTATACCGAAAAAGAAGAATTGGACGACACTTATTATATGTCCATTCGCTTAGGGATAGAAAAGCGGTGCGAACAGAATGGTTTGAGCATCGTAAAATATTTTCGCACAAATATTAAGGATTTTGCCAAAGATAATATTCAGGGAATTATTGCTGTGGGCAAGTTTAGTCAAAGTGAAATCGCTTCATTCATGGATTTAAGTCGACATATTGTATTCGTTGATTTTTCGCCAGACGACAATCGCTTTGATTCGGTAGGCGTAGACTTTGCCAGAGCCACGAAACAGGTGATTGACTATTTTATGGATAAAGGGCATGTTTCTATCGGCTATATTGGCGGGCGAGAGGTGTTTAAGGATCAGACGTCACAGATTGAAGATGCACGGGAAATGACCTTTTGTTCTTATTTATCGGAAAAGGGGAAATGGGTTGATCCTTGTTTATATATTGGCAGTTTTTCAGCTAATGATGGATACTTTTTAATGAAACAAGCCATTTTAGACTTCGGCGATCGGCTGCCAACTGCATTTTACATTGGTAACGATTCAATGGCCATCGGATGTCTAAAAGCCTTGGCTGAAGCCGAAATTTCTGTACCGGAGCGAGTTAATCTGATCAGTGTCAATGACATCAGTATTGCACAGTATATTTCCCCTTCGCTTAGTACAGTAAAAATACATACGGAATTGATGGGAGAAACGGCTGTGGATTTATTGCAGGAACGCTTTAGCGGCAGAAATATTGCCAAGAAAGTTTCATTGGCTACAGAATTAAAGATACGGGAAAGCAGTTTTTGATTTTCTTTCGCAATATACGAATAGGACGTAAAAAATATTGGTATCCAGACTTTCTCTGGGCACCAATATTTTTTATGATAGAAAGGAAAATGCATGATGGTAGAAGAGGTGCTTATTGCTGCAAAAAATGAAATGTTTTATTCCTTGCAACCGGTCCGGACCTACAATTTAAAATACGAATAGAATTGTTATAACACATCAGATATTATATCGGCATTTTTCGGAATTCATTCGGCGTGTAGGTGGTATGCTTTTTAAAACAGGTGATAAAATTTGCTTCGCTGTTAAACCCCACCTTAAAGGCGAGTTCTTTTATAGATAGTTCCGTGGATTTCAATAGAATTTTAGCACGGTTTAATCGAACCATTGTGATATATTCATGAGGCGAATAGCCTGTTGATTTCTTGAAGACACGACTGAAATAATACAGGCTCATACACGCATAAATTGCTAAGGTTCGAACGGAAATCTTTTGATCATAGTTATTTTGGATATAGATAATTGCTTTATCTAAATTTGTTTGGTTTGTCGCGGCATGAAGTTGTTTTGAACCAATGAGATGAAGTTCAGTTAACATACGCTGAATGCTGCAGGATACTAGGGATTCATTTAGAACTGTTTTGTTTTTAAGTATTTCCAGAATTGTAATGAGAGAATCAGGAATTACTTGAGATCCATGAAGTGGAAATACGCAACCGGAAGTATTATATATTAGGTCGAAAAACTTTGAGCTAACGTTTCCATCAAAATGACACCATAAGGTTTCCCATTTGTTAGCCTGATAGGAATGAGGCTGATGGCAATTTAATAGGATAATATCACCGGTTTTGACAGGCATCGTTTTACTATTAAAAGTAACGATGCCTTCTCCATTTTTGATATACATAAGTAAATAGCTACGGAAAGAATTTCTTTGTACATTGTAGTTGCTATCGCAGTAAAAATGACCGGCACATAGTAAATAAAAAAACATCGATTTTGCTAATTGACTTGGACTGTGATAATAGGCACAGGAATGACGAAGTACTCCCTTTTCGCCAGTATTCATAAAATTCCCTCCTTTACTTGAATTATATCGCATATAACAATAATAAATAGCAAGATTTATAAATGAATGGGCAATTATTAGTAATGTAATGCACTAATTTTACTTATATAATGAAAATGAATTTAGAGCAATATTTTAAACTGAGGGGGACGGATAAAAATGGTGCCAAATTTAGGTGTAAAGATATGGGAAGAGGAAATTGAAATTCCTACCTATCCTGTAGGTAAGCCCGATAAAAACCCTATGTTCCTTGAAAAACGGGTTTACCAGGGAAGCTCAGGCAAGGTGTATCCTTATCCGGTAATAGATAAAATTTATGATGAAAAGGTTAATCAAAAATATAAAGCCGTATTTTTAGAAAACAGTTATTTAAAAATAATGATATTACCGGAACTGGGCGGCAGAATACAACGAGCCTTGGATAAAACAAATAACTATGATTTTGTTTACTATAACAAAGTGATTAAACCTGCCTTGGTTGGTTTGGCTGGTCCGTGGATTTCAGGTGGAATTGAATTTAATTGGCCTCAGCACCATAGACCTAATACTTTTGGTCCGGTGGAATATATATTAAATGATAATCAAGACGGCAGTAAAACCCTATGGGTGAGCGAGATTGATCGAATGTGCGGAACCAAAGGCATGGCTGGTTTTACATTATATCCGGACAAGGCATACTTAGCGGTAACTGGGCAGCTTTATAACAGAACTGTCCAACCTCAGACCTTCTTGTGGTGGGCGAATCCTGCAGTTGCAGCGAATGATTATACCCAATCCATTTTTCCGCCAGATGTTTATGCCGTTTTTGATCATGGGAAGAGAGCTGTTTCCAAATTTCCTATTGCTACTGGTGTTTATTACAAAATGGATTATTCGGCAGGGGTAGATATCTCTCGCTACAAAAATATTCCCGTGCCGACTTCTTATATGGCTCAGCATTCCGACTACGATTTTATTGGTGGCTATGATCATTCAGTAAAGGCTGGTATTCTTCATGTTGCGAATCATCACATTTCACCTGGCAAAAAACAATGGACATGGGGCTGCGGTGACTTCGGCAAGGCGTGGGACAAAAACTTGACTGATGAAGACGGTCCATATATTGAGCTGATGACGGGAGTATTTACGGATAATCAGCCTGATTTTACCTGGATTAGGCCTTACGAAGAGAAGCGTTTTACACAGTATTTTATGCCATATAAAGGTATCGGTATAGTGAAAAATGCTACGATAAAAGCAAGTGTCAGCTTGGAAGTGAAAGATGGAACAGCCTATGTCGGTGTATATGCCACAGGCGTGTATGATCATGCTGTCATCACCTTAAAAAGTGAGGAAAGCGTTTATTTGAAATATCAGACCAACTTATCACCTGAAAATACCTATATTACAAAAGTAGCTCTGGCAGAGAATGAAAAAGAACACAGATTATTATTAACAGTGGTAACTGAAGATGGCCGCGAATTGATTTCTTATCAACCCAAAGAGGAAAGAGTTCAAATGGTGCCTGAGCCTGCTAAAGCTATTGCTGGGGATCCGAAGGAACTAAAAAATAACGAGGCTTTATATCTTGCTGGGCTTCATTTGGAACAGTATCGCCATGCTAATTATGAACCTGATTCTTATTATCTCGAAGGTTTGTCACGGGATGCTGACGATATTAGAATTAATAACGCCTATGGAGCCTTACTGTTTAGAAGAGGACAGTTTAAAGCAAGTGAAACATATTTTCAGCGGGCAATTAAGTCCGCCACTAGGCATAATTCAAATTTTTATGACAGTGAACCTTACTATAATTTAGGGTTATCTTTACAATATCAGGGTGAGTTTTCCAAAGCCTATGATGTTTTTTATAAGGCAGTATGGAGTTCGGCATGGCAAGATAGCGGATATTATGCTCTGTCACAAATCGACTGTATAAATAAGGAGTATGATCTGGCTCTAGAGCATATCGATCAATCGATAGTACGAAATTACCATAACTGTAAAGCAAGACTGCTTAAAACTATCATTTTAAGAAAGTTAAAGAATTATGAGGCGGCAGGGCAAATATCGAATGAAACAATAATTATTGATATTCTAGACTTTGGCGCTCGTAATGAATTATATAGGCTTGCGATAGATCAGGGACTAAAAGGAAAAGCGGCTGACCTCTCAAGTGATCTGAGAAAAATCATGAGGGATGATCCGCGAAATTATATTGCATTGTCATGGGATTATGCATCAGCAGGTTTTTTTGATGATGCATCAGATGTGCTGTCAAGTTTTTTGCTTTATGTTACAAGCTTTGAGAATCGTTATCCAATGGTTTATTATTATCTTGCATACTACCATTCAAAAATGGGGAATGCCGAAAGAGCATTAGACTACTGCAATTTAGGAATGAATGCAAATCCGGATTATTGCTTTCCTAATAGTATTGATGATTTACTTGTTTTGCAAAAGGCTCGAGAGCTAAATCCTATCGATGCCAAAGTGAATTATTACCTTGGTAATCTATGGTACGATAAAAAACAGCATGATCAAGCTATTGAATGTTGGGAACAAGCGGTGGTATTTAATGATTCTTTTTCGATTCCTTATCGGAATCTTGCTCTGGCATATTATAATAAAAAGCATGATGCTGATAAAGCAAAACAATTTTTGGAGAAATCTTTTGAATTAACCCCTGAGGATGCAAGAATATTTCTGGAATTAGATCAGCTCTATAAAAGATTAAATGTACCATGTAGCAAAAGACTTGCGTTTTTTACTGAAAATATGGCGTTAGTAATGAAAAGAGACGATTTGTATATTGAATATGTTACGCTCATGAATTTATCCGGTCAATTTGAAAAAGCTCAAAACCTGTTGGCAGCAAGAATCTTCCATCCTTGGGAAGGGGGAGAGGGGAAGGTTATTAAGCAATATGTTTATTCTCATGTGGAAATAGCGAAGCAGTATCTGGAAAATAAACAATATAAGGCAGCTATACATCAGCTACGGCAAGCTTTGGTTTACACGGATAACTTAGGCGAAGGTAAACTGGCGGGGGCCCAGGAAAACGATATTTATTTTTATTTAGGTTGTGCTTATGAAGGTAGCGGTGAGCGGGAGCGATCAACAGAGTATTTATTAAAAGCAACAATTGGCATGAATGAACCGGCGAGTGTCCTATTTTATAATGATCAGCCGCCGGAAACGATTTTTTATCAAGGTCTTGCGCTAAAAAAATTGGGTCGGCATGATCAAGCCAACAGGAGATTCAATAAATTGATTGCTTATGGTGAAAAACATTTGTTTGAAAATGTAACAATTGATTATTTCGCGGTATCTTTGCCCGACTTTTTGATCTTTGATGAGGACCTTAATCGGCAAAATAAAATTCATTGCCGTTACCTTATGGGCTTGGGTTATTTAGGAATGGGTCGCTTGGATAACGGGAAGGAGGAATTGCTAAAAGTGCTGGAAATGGATGTAAATCATCAGGGGGCTGTGGCTCACTTGTCGTTGAAGCAAGAATGGTTGTTCTAAAATTGAACTAAACTAGTTGTTTCAACTTCTCGAACATAATAGAAAACTTCCCTACTGATATGAATGACCTTAAACGGATCAAGTTGGTAAGGAAGTTTTTTGTATGCCAAAAAATAGTTTCTAGGAAAGTATTAACAACTATTTACTAAGACCTCATGATGTTTATATAAGGTATTAAAATATGAACAATATTACATTTTATGGAATAAACATTGAAGAAGTTTTCACTCATGTGCTACAATAAAAGAAAATGTTAACAAAAATTTTACATGGATTTTACATAAGATGCGGAATAATGGTTTTAGGGATGGATGTTATGAAAATTGCTGAAAGAGATGAATTATTACGAATCAAGCAGGCGATGCTTGAAATGGGCGAAAAGGCAGTCGTAGCCGTAAAATTGTCTATATCCGCCTTGGTGACGAATAATACCTTAACAGCAGCGAAGGTTCGAGATATTGAAAAAGAAGTGGATGCATATTATCAAAGCATTGATGAGCAATGTATCTCTGCTTTGAGCAAGCAACCTGATGAAGAAAGTTTGCGGTTTTTAGTTGGCAGTTTAAAAATTGCCATTGAAATCGAACGAAGCTGTGATTATGCAAATCAAATTGCCAAAAGGGTACAAAAAGAGTTTTCACAGCAAGACATGACAGCATTAAGATCACAAGTTCAGTCTATAACGCATATGGTTCAAGAAGCGGTTACAATGCTGGAAAATGCCTTAGTTGCTTATGAACATGGTGATGACGATGCAGCGGACAGACTTCATGCTCAGGATGATTTAGTAGATAAGAAAACACATGATTTATTTCGAAGCCTTCTTTGTGTTGCTTCCTTAAATCCTTGGATTCAAGAGGTTGTTCTTGACCTTCATGTGGTAGTACGTTATGTGGAACGTGTAGCAGATCGATCAGCTAATGTGGCGGAATTGGTCTACTATATTGTAAGAGGAACTCGGTTTTGTAAAACAAATAAAACGCTCTAGAAGTGTCTAAGAAAAAATTCCACTGACTGGGCGTTCTGATAAAGGTACTACAGCGGAAGCGGGAAAGTATAATTTTTATGAAAATGGTAGCACGAATAAAATGAAAATAGTTTCCAAAGGAATGATTCAGAATGACAGACGAAGTAATTGTATGCAGGCTACTTATCGCATTTGTTCTCGGCGGTGTTATTGGTTATGAACGTCAAGCACGCAATAAGTCAGCTGGACTGCGCACGCATATCCTTGTTTGTATTGGTTCCTGTTTAATTATGACCTTATCTATCAATTTATATAGTAGTGTCCAGGGATTGACGAATGCTGATCCGGCACGGCTAGCTGCTCAAGTGGTGAGCGGCATTGGTTTTCTTGGTGCAGGTAGTATTATTACCCATAAAGGGTCGATCACAGGCTTAACAACGGCTGCTAGTTTATGGGTGGTAGCAGGAGTCGGCTTGGCTGTCGGTAGTGGCAGCTTTGTTGGTGCTATTACAACGACGATTATTGTTTTTCTTACATTGACTATCTTATCAAAGGTAGACGCTCGTATTGTAGGTGATGTTTGTGATACAGAATTACTCGTGATAACAACTGATAAACCGGGGCAGATTGGTAGAATTGGTTCTTGTATTGGCGAAGGTGGCATTAGTATTCATGATATTCGAATTGAAGCTGAAAATGTGAAGCTGAAACAATTGCATATAGTGGTTGATTTATCTGTGCCGCCTCATATGAATATCGATAAAATCATCTCGGAACTCATGAATATTGAGGGTGTTGTATCGGTTCGTATCCACTAGTGAAAGATTCCTTTTATTGACAGACTATATTATGAAGTCTATAATGAAATTATAAAAATTAATACTAGGTAATAATATCAGATATTACTTATTGGTATTATTTCTAGTTATTATTTTTCTAATTTCGGGAGGGATTTTATGTCTGTTCAAGATCAAATCGCTGATTTAAAAAAACGACAAGAAGTTATTCAATTGGGTGGTGGAGAAAAACGGATTGCCAAGCAGCATGCCAGTGGTAAATTAACTTCGCGCGAAAGAATCGGAAAATTACTTGATCCAAATACTTTTGTTGAAATAGATCCATTTGTAAGACATCGTTGTACAAATTTTGGCATGGAAACAAAGGAAAATCCTGGTGAAGGCGTAACAACAGGTTATGGCTATGTTAATGGGCGGCTTGTTTTTGTTTTTGCTCAGGATTTTACTGTTACAGGTGGTTCTCTTGGTGAAATGCATGCCGCGAAGATTGTTAAAGTGCAAAAAATGGCGATGCGAATGGGTGCTCCTATTATTGGTATGAATGATTCAGGTGGTGCTCGTATTCAAGAAGGCGTAGATGCTTTGGCTGGCTATGGACAAATTTTCTTTCAAAATACCCTGGCTTCTGGTGTGATTCCACAGATTTCTGTAATTATGGGACCCTGTGCAGGCGGGGCAGTATATTCGCCAGCCATTACGGATTTTATTTTTATGGTTGATCAAACAAGCAAGATGTTTATTACAGGTCCACAAGTTATTAAAACTGTCACGCAAGAAACAGTGGATGCAGAGACGCTAGGCGGTGCTATGACTCATAATGAAAAATCAGGTGTTGCGCATTTTATAACGTCAAATGACGAAGAATGCATGGAACAAATTCGTTATTTGCTAAGCTTTCTTCCCAGCAATAATCAAGAGCATCCGCCTCTTTATAGTACAGATGATAGTCCGACTCGAACGGACGATGAGCTAACTACAATGATTGCCGATGATCCCCACATTCCTTATGATATGAAAACAGTGATTGAAAAAATTGTTGATAAGGGTGAGTATTACGAAATTCAACCCTACTTTGCTAAAAATATTATTACCTGTTTTGCCCGCATGAATGGTCAAACTGTTGGTATTATTGCCAATCAACCAACTTTTATGGCAGGTTGCCTGGATATTAATGCTTCAGATAAAAGTGCTCGCTTTATTCGTTTTTGTGATTCTTTCAATATTCCATTAGTCAATCTTGTCGATGTTCCCGGCTTTTTGCCAGGACTGGCACAAGAACATGGTGGTATTATTCGTCATGGTGCAAAGCTTCTTTTTGCCTATTCCGAAGCAACTGTTCCAAAAGTAACAGTGATTACACGCAAAGCCTATGGAGGCGCTTATATTGGTATGTGTTCCAAGCATCTTGGTGCGGATATGGTTTTTGCTTGGCCTGTTGCTGAAATTGCTGTTATGGGGCCAGCTGGTGCGGCAAATATCATCTTCCGTGGTGCTACTGATCTTGAAGAAAAAACGGCTCAATATGTTAAAGAGTTTGCTACTCCTTATAAAGCAGCCGAACGTGGCTATGTCGATCAAATTATCGAACCCAAAGAAACGCGGCTTAAAATTATTGAAGCGCTGAACATGTTGACGACGAAAATCGAACAAAGACCACATAAAAAACATGGTTCGATACCATTGTAAGACATCATTGTGTCAAAATAGCAGTTGAAAACGGAGAAGCTAGTTCGCATCTTGTACAACGGATGTGACCTAGCTTTTTTATAGCTAGAGCTCATTGATAGTCGTAGTTTTATGATGTAAAAGAGGATTTTAGCCTCTACAGAGGTAATAACTATATAATGGAAAAATAGCGAAGATTCTTTATAAAATGATAATACTATTATTCTTAGTTCTCTAAATGGGAGGATACACGGTATGGCAATAAAATTGGCTATTATCGGTGCTAATATTGCGAACATTGAAGAAATTAAAAACGTTGTTGTTAAGACTGTGAGTGATAATATAGAAATTATTACAGCAACGATAAATAATTATCATGAAATGGCCAATGCCGATTTATATATTTGCTTGATTAATCGTAAGCAGGAAATAGAAAGTGCTTTTGGCAAGGAGAAGGTAGTTGCTTTGACCCTCGTACCTCCCACGGAATATTTTCTTGCTCTCCATGAGATTCCAGCTAATAGTTATGTCGTCCTATTCAATAATAGTACGTCTGGAACTATTGCATTAACGGATCGCTTGAAAAAGTACAACTTATTAAATAACTGTCATTGTGAAGTTGTACCTTATGATGAATTAAGTTATGAGCAAGTTGCCGATAAAGTCGCAGCGGCGGACTATATTATTGGTGGTATGGCCTATGTGTGTCAAGGAAGCGCATTGCATACGAAGTTTGGTGATTATCTTTCTCAAAACACAACCGTTCTCGTCAGTCCCCAACGTATAGCCACTTCTGATTCCATTAGCCATCTGTGTTATGTTTATTCTCAGTTATGTCACAAACGAATGACCGCAGAATTAACGCGGCTTTCTTCTACTGATTTTTTAACACAAATTTCCAACCGTCGAACCTTTGATAAAACCTTGATTGTGGAATGGGATCGTGCACAGCATACGGGACAGCCCTTGTCACTGGCCATGATCGATATCGATTTTTTTAAGGATTATAATGATATTATGGACATGTTCAAGGTGATGAATGCCTAAAAGCTTTAACAAACACACTTCGACACCTTATGCGTTGTTCAACCGATTTCTGTGCTCGTTATGGTGGCGAAGAGTTTGCCGTTATACTATCTAATACAGATGGATATAGAGCAGAAAAGATGCTTGAAAGAATTCGAAGTGCCATTATGTTACTGAATATTAAGCATGAATATTCAACAGTAGCCCCAATGGTAACAGTCAGTATTGGTATTGTTTCAACGCAGGTTCTTTATAAAAATAGCACTATAAGAGAATTTCTTACAAGGGCAGATCATGCATTATATCAAGCCAAACAGCAAGGAAGAAATCGGGTTATTGTCAATCAATAAATAATAGTCGTATATAGTGGACCAATAGAAGCAACAAAAAAGAACAATGCAAATAAATCGCATTGTTTCTTTTTGTTACTTTTTAAAAGGTTTTTCACTAATCACTTTACACAGCTTTGATATCACGTGCTGCTACAATATCGACACCTAAATTTAAAATATTTTGTTGAACAATATTTCCTTCAGTAATAGGTGCTTTTACCGCAATTGTTGCTAAATAGCGGGCACAAGCAAGAATTTTTTCCTTAGGTAATGTGGTTTTTGATATTACGGGCAGAAGGGGTAATTCTCCGCCTAGTACCTTCACGGTTGTTGTTAGGGAACGTTTCGGTGCAGTTATTTCTTCACGGGCATATTTTTCTCCACGTGAACAGGTAAAACCGCTGATTTCTTTAATATTGTTATTTTCAAAAAAAACTTTAACAGCGCAGCCCAGCGGACAAACAATACAATTGAGTTGTCGTTTATTTGTGTTCATACGATAGCCTCCTGTCTCAATGTTACAATAATTTCATCGCCTGCTGTGGTAAGGTTGTCATGGGGAATAGTTATGACAATCATTTCGCCCGGTTTGGCCACCGGCAATTTGCGTGTCAATAAAAGTTTTCCAGCGCTTTTTACATCTAGAATGACTTTGCGTGCGGGTTGTCTGACTCGCATAAATAGTTTTACAGGTTCCTTGTCTGATGAACAATTGATTGTTTGCGGAACAGCCGTGCGCATGCCTGTACTCGGGATAACGGCAATGTTTTTTTCTGTCATACCTAATTTATTTTGTGCATAAAGTGCAGCGGATTTACCGGCTATTTCGCCTTCTTCAGATACAAAGTCTACAAGGTCATGGACGTGGACAACATTTCCTGCCGCAAAAAATCCTGGCACAGACGTTTGTCTGTATTGATCTACAACAGGGCCATTTGTTACCTTATCGATGGTTACGAGATCGCGGGACAGCTCATTTTCCGGAATGAGACCGACGGAAAGCAGCAGACAGTCACAATCGAGTTCAAATTCTGTCCCTGCAACAGGCTGCATTTTTTCATCCACTTTTGCACAAGTAATGCCTGTAACTCTGTCGTGACCATGAATGGCTGTAACAGTATGCGCCAAATACAGCGGAATTTCATAGTCCTCTAAGCATTGAACAACATTTCGTGTAAGTCCATTGGAAAAGGGCATAATTTCAATCACGCCTTCGACTTTGGCCCCTTCTAAGGTGAGACGGCGGGCCATGATCAAACCAATATCGCCGGAACCTAAAATCACAATTTTTTTGCC